>JASFGH010000428.1:0-3996 GCA_050123865.1 Desulfobacterales bacterium
GTCGAGGCGGTCTTCGGTATCTGGGCCATTGCGCTGGTTTTGGCCATCATCGGTTTTTACGATTGGAAAACGATGGTCAACTACATCAGCGACGGAGTTAATTTCACCGAGCCGCTGTTTGTGGTGGTGATCATGACCCTGGCAGCCACCCGCCCCATTTTGCAGCTTTCGGAGGCCATCATCCGCAAGATCGCCAGTCTGCTCGGCGGCACCTTGACCGCCCAGTGGCTCACCGCCCTGACCATCGGCCCGCTTTTAGGATCGTTTATCACCGAACCGGCCGCCATGACCATTTCCGCTCTGGTGCTGGCCCGGATTTTCTATGAACTCGAGCCCAGTCAAAAGTTTAAATACGCCACCCTGGGGTTGTTGTTCGTCAATATTTCAGTCGGCGGCACCCTGACCCACTTTGCTGCCCCGCCGGTATTGATGGTCGCCAGCCCCTGGAAATGGACCACGGCGCACATGCTGACGCATTTCGGCTGGAAAGCCGAGCTCGGGATTCTCATTTCCAATGCCGTGTATTTTCTGGTGTTCCGCAGGGAGCTGGCCCGGCTGGAGGAAAAATCCATGCTGGCGCGTCTCAAAGATGAAATTCAGGAAAAATATTTAAAACGCATGGACATGGACGCCCGGTTCCGGGAGTTTGTAACGGCAATCGATAGTGAACAGGGAACGATCGTCGCTGTCGACAAACAGATTCAAAAGCTGGCTGAAGAAGCCAGACAGCGTCTGGAAAAACGCTATCTCCCGGAACTGGTTGATAAAGGCATCGATGAGGGCTTGGTCCGACAGGCCTTTCAACGACGATTTGAAGAAATCAAACTGCGCGCCATGCGCCGGGGGCTGCCCGCCCTGTTGTCAGATGAACAAAGGGGGCCCTTCAATGATCCAGATTGGGACAAGCGCGACGATCCGGTACCCGTGTGGGTGACCATCGTGCACATCTTTTTCATGGGATGGACCATTCTCAATGCCCACCATCCAGAGCTGTTTATCCCCGGCATGTTGTTTTTCCTGGGGTTTGCCGAGGTCACCAAGCCCTTTCAGAATCGGGTGGATCTGAAACCTGCCCTGCTGGTGGGATTCTTTCTGGGCGGGCTGGTTATCCACGGAGGCGTGCAGGGCTGGTGGATAGCGCCGATTCTGGGTAATTTATCCGAAATCCCCCTGATGCTGGGCGCCACCATACTGACGGCTTTCAATGACAATGCCGCCATTACCTTTTTGAGCACCCTGGTGCCGGATTTCAACGACAGCCTCAAATATGCCGTCGTGGCCGGGGCGGTTGCCGGCGGCGGTTTGACCATCATTGCCAATGCCCCCAATCCGGCCGGCGTTTCCATTCTGAAGAAATATTTTAATTATGAGGTGTCACCGGCTGGAATTCTGGCCGGTGCCGTGGTCCCAACGATTATCATGCTGCTTTTATTTACCAGCTTCCGCTAATCTGCAAAAATAAGAGGCGTCTTCTCAATGAAGGCTTCGGCGTTGAAAGCGCTCTTCAGATAAAACCCGGCCTGTTTACCTGTCGGTCTGCTCGGGATGCTTGCAGGGTGGATAGCGATCTTTTAGCTGGTCGATCCAGGTTTTTTCCCATAATCTGATCTTACTGAAGTAGGCCGCGCGCCCGATCAGATGAGCGGCAACCGGGGCGGTCAACAATAAAAAAGCAATCGCCGCCAGAGCTCGCAGTGTAATTCCCAACTCGGCGTAGAAAAAAGCGACTGCGATCAAGATGAGTCCGGCCCCAAGCGTACCGGCTTTTGTGGCTGCATGCATCCGAATAACCGTGTCCGGCAGACGAAGCATTCCCAGAGCAGCGACAAAAGAAAAAAGGCTGCCTAAAACCAGCAGCAGGGCGGTGACAATTTCATTCATCATTCGACGCCTTATCTGCTAAATTAGCGGTTTCAGATCTTCTCATTGCCGAGCGCATCAAAAAACGCGCCAGGGCCACGGTACCCAGAAAAGCAATTAACGCATAACCAATGGCCACATCCAGAAAGGCGGTTTCGCCGGAAAAAATCGAATAGGCTGCCAAAAAAGCGACGATCAGAACGGATACCAAATCAAGCGCAACGATTCTGTCCGCCGCATCGGGTCCCTTGATGAGCCGCGCCAACGCCAGAAAAATGCTCATTAGCAGCACCACCAGAGCAAATCGACCGGCGAAGACAACAAGGACGGTATCGGCAGGCATCAGCGCATCACCTCCAAAACACGTCGCTCCAGTCCCTGTTTAATTTGCTGCCGGGTTCTTTCGATATCGTCGAGAAACATGACGTGAATATATAATACCCTTCGGTCCTCGGACAGATCCAGGCTCAGCGTTCCGGGGGTTAAAGATATAAGATTGGCCACCAGCATAATTTCCGCATCGGTCCGCGCATCCAGTGGAATGCCGATGATTCCGGGACGGCTGATGTGCTGGGGGGTGATGACATCCCACAAAACCCTCAAATTTGAGACCAGCAGTTCTTTGCCGAAAAAACTGATCAATCCCAAAACTTTTGGCAGGCGCTCAAAGTAGCGCGTTTTGCCGTAGAGCGGTTTCGTCAACCACAGAGCAATATACCCCACGATAAAACCTGCTACAAAGCCGCTCAGGTTAAGCTGGCCCAAGACGGCGCTAAAACCGAGTGCCAGAAATATGTTCAGCAGAAATAAATTCATTATCTTTTTCCCAGGACTGCATGGACATAATACTCGGGATGGCCGAGTTCCTCGGCTGCCTGAAAGGCAAACCGAAAAACAACCTCCGCTCCGAGACCGATGATAATGGTCAACATCGTCAAAGCAGCGATGGGAGCAAGCATCCAGGCCGAGATATTACGAGCAGTCATCGGTTCGGCAGCATGATTTATCACGGGGGCGGGTTTCCAGAATACTTCCGCCCAAATTTTGGTCATTGAATAAACGGTCAACAAACCAACGACGGCTGCAACGAAAGCGAGCCAATATGCATGAATATCGAGGCTGGCGCGTATCAGAATCATTTTGGCCCAAAAGCCGGACAATGGTGGAAAACCTGCCAGGGAAAAAGCCGGGATGAAAAACAAAAAAGCGACCCACCCGTTGCTGCGATAAATACCACCGAGCTGGGCCAGTTCAAAGGACCCCTGTAATCGTTTTACCACGCCACTGACCAAAAACAGATTGGCTTTCACAATAATATGGTGAACCAGGTAAAATATGGTGCCGGCTAAGGCGAGACGCGTCTGGAGAGCCAGTCCCATCAGCATATATCCCACCTGGCTGATAATATGAAAAGAAAGAATGCGGCGAAATTCGTTTTGCGCGGCGGCTCCCAGTACACCGGTGATCATGGTCAGTGCAGCCATGGCCGGCAACAAGGTATAGAAATAGGCCATTTCAACACTGAAAACCAGTGTAAACACGCGTATCAAGGCATAGATCCCGACTTTGGTCAACAGGCCGGAAAAAATGGCTGAGACCGAAACCGGCGGCGTATGGTAAGCCGCCGGCAGCCAGAAAAATAAAGGGAATAAAGCCGCCTTGATTCCAAAGGCTGCCAAAAACAACATGGCGATTGCCGTCAGCAAACCCCGGTTTGCAATCAGCGGGACCTTCAGATGCAGATCTGCCATGTTAAGAGTGCCGGTCAAACCGTACAGGAGTCCGATGGCCGTTAGGAACAACAAGGTGGCTAAAAGATTTATAACGACATATTTGACGCCGCCGTCCAGCTGGGTCTTGCTTTGCCCGATGATCAGAAGTCCGAAGGATGCCATCAGCATGACTTCGAACCAGACGTAGAGATTGAAGATGTCACCGGTTAAAAATGCACCGCAAATACCGCAGACGAGGATTTGCAAGAGGCAGTAATATCCACGACGGACGAGTAAAGCATCAATGTCCGCTTTGGAGTAAGATGTCACCGCCAGGCTGATAATCGCTGTGATCATCACCATCACGGCGCTCAGACGGTCTGCCACGAGGGTGATGCCGAACGGCGCTGGCCAGTTGCCGATC
>JASFGH010000429.1:0-3987 GCA_050123865.1 Desulfobacterales bacterium
AGCGACGCGGGTCCTTGATCGCAATCCCCGGCGTGCTTAGACAAATATGAACCTGCTCCAGATCCTGATAGTTAACATTAACAATTCCCTGGCTCTGCGGGGTGACGCGCTCGCTGATTTGGTTGCCCGGATTAATGGATTCAAACGCCGGCGCCAGTCGATCGGTTAAATGCGTATGGTCTACATTGCCGGCGACCGATACGACGATTCGATTCGGTTGATACAGGCGGTGGAAATAATTTTTGATCTGATCGGCATTAAACTGGATGATATTTTTCTGACTGCCTAAAATTGAGCGGCCCAGGGGGTTGTCCCCCCAAAAGTTCTTACCCGAAAGTAGATGGACATATTCATCCGGGCTTTCTTTGACCATTTTGATTTCCTGCAGAATAACCGGGCGTTCTTTTTCGATTTCTAGGGGGTCAAATACAGAATTCAGGAAAATATCAGAGAGGATATCGACCATGGTGTCCATATGGGTGTCCATCACCTTGCCATGGTAGCAGGTATTTTCCATGGTCGTAAACGCATTGGTGTGTCCGCCGATGGCATCAAATTCCTTAGCAATCTGATAGGCGGATCGCCGGCGGGTGCCCTTAAAAATCATATGCTCAATAAAATGAGAAAGCCCGCTTTCAGCCGGTTTTTCATCGCGGGCCCCCACATTGACCCAGACACCCATGGACACCGAACGGGTGTGCGGCATTTTCAGGCTTAAAATTCGGATACCATTCTTTAAACTGGTTTTATCTATGGTTGGCGCCATGCTTTTCTTCCAGGATCGCTTTATGGCTGAGCCGGATTTTACCATCCCGGCTGATTTCCAGGACCTTGACCTTAAGCGAATCACCTTCTTTGACGACATCGGTAACTTTGGTAATGCGCCGATTGGCAAGCTGGGAAATGTGCACCAGACCGTCTGTACCGGGAAGGATCTGCACGAAAGCCCCAAAATCAGTAACCTTGACAACGGTCCCTTCATAGACTGCGCCCACTTCAGGTTCCTGGGTTAGATCTTCTACCATTTTAATCGCCGCCAGACCCTCTTCTTTGGAGTATGCGGCGATTTTAACCAATCCGGAATCATCGATCTCAATACTGGTATTGGTTTCACTCTGGATCCCGCGAATAATTTTGCCGCCGGGTCCGATGACCTCGCGGATTTTGTCCGGGTTGATCTTAATGGTTGAGATCGTCGGTGCATACGGCGATATTTCTTTGCGCGGCTCGCTGATGGCTTCCAGCATTTTTTTAAGGATAAACAGCCGTCCCACGCGGGCTTGCTCAAGAGCCTTTTGCATGATTTCCTCAGACAGCTCATGGATCTTGATGTCCATTTGCAGCGCGGTGATTCCGGTTTCGGTGCCGGTCACCTTAAAATCCATATCACCGGTATGATCTTCGTCTCCCAGTATATCCGAGAGGATGACAACCTGATCATCTTCTTTTACCAGGCCCATAGCAATTCCGGCCACCGGCCCCTTGATGGGCACGCCACCGTCCATTAATGCCATGCAGCAGGAGCACACGGTACCCATCGATGAAGATCCATTGGATTCCAAAACCTCGGAAACCAGCCGAATGGTATAATCAAATTTTTCTTTATCCGGCAATATTCTTTCAATGGCGCGGCTCGATAATCCGCCGTGTCCAATATCCCGGCGTGACGGGCCGGAAATCCGTCGGGTTTCGCCCACGGAGTACGGCGGAAAATTATAATGCAGCATGAAGGGTCTAAATTCCTCACCATACAAGGTTTCAACACGTTGCTCATCCTGGCCGGAGCCCAGGGTTAAAACACCCAGGACCTGCGTCTCCCCGCGGGTAAAAAGCGCGCTGCCATGCGGTCTGGGCAGCAAACCGACTTCGCAGGTGATCGGCCGAATTTCATCGAATTTACGATTATCGATTCGACGGTTTTCTTTCAAGATCAGGTCCCGGCTGATCTTTTTTTGGAGGTCTTTTAAAATATCGTATACTTCTGATTTGCGTTCCTCATAGTCTTCACCCAGGCTTTCGCATATTTCGGCCTTGAGTTCACGCACAGCCTTCTGGCGTTTTGTTTTCTCAGGGATTAAAATCGCTTCGCGCAGTCGACCGGCAGCTGTTTCATTGAGGGTATCGACCAGCTGCGGATCTTTTTGTGGCGGATCAAATGTGCGTTTCGGTCGGCCATTTGATTCCTTTACTTTGAGCTGCAGATCAATCAGTGGCTGCATTTCGCGGTGACCGAAAAAGATCGCTTCAAGCATATCGGTTTCGCTGATCACATCGCCGCCGCCTTCAACCATGACCACGCCGGTTTTGGAGCCGACAACGATGATATTGATATCGCTATTTTCCAATTCAGAAGAGGGGGGATTAATCTTTAATTGGCCGTCAATTCGGCCCACGCGCACACAGGCAATCGGACCGGCAAACGGGATATCTGAAATCTCCAGCGCGGTCGAGGCGCCGATCATTGCCAGCGTATCCGGGTCATTTTCCTGGTCCATTGATAAGACGGTTGCAATGACCTGGGTTTCATAACGCCAATCTTTGGGAAACAGAGGCCGGATCGGCCGGTCGATCAGGCGAGCGGTTAAGGTTTCTTTTTCACTCGGACGCCCGATTTCACGACGAAAATAGTTACCCGGTATCCGACCGGCGGCATATATTTTTTCTTGATATTCAACGGTCAGGGGCAAAAAATCCGCTATCCTGACTTCATGGGCAGCGACAACCGTCACCAGCACAATCGTATCCCCATATTGCACGACAACGGATCCGGATGCCTGTTTGGCGACTTTGTCAGCCTGGATGGTGAGGGCTTTGCCCCCGATTTCTTCTTTGACTAAAATTTCCATATTTTCTCCTAATTGTATACAACACCAATGTGTTCCAGCCTCAAATACGGCAGTATTTCAACTTGGCAATAATTATAGGTAAGATGGTAAATGGGTTCGTGTTCAATTCAAAATATCCGAAAAAGATCGGGTTTCGAGCAGCACTATCACTTCTAACGTTGCCGTACCGGTCTGCAACAGTCCAAAATTTCAGCGCCGAAACCGTTGAAATTTGAGGCGGAAGGGGTGCGCCGACTCGGCGAATTACCGTTTCAACCCCAACGTATCGATGATGGCCCGATAGCGATTGACATCTTTGTGTTTCACATAATTTAACAGCCTGCGGCGCCTGCCGACGAGCATCAGCAAACCTCTGCGGGAATGATGATCCTTTTTGTGAATTTTCAGATGCTCGGTAAGGGAGGAAATACGATAGGTCAACAAGCCGACCTGAACTTCCGGCGATCCGGTGTCTGTTTCGTGAAGTTTGAATCTGTCAATCAATTTCCTTTTTTCTTCTGTGTCAAAAACCACTGTTACTGCCTCCTGTTCGGATAATTAGCGTTTATAGCGTTCCTATGTTGTCGAATTTTGAAAAACACAGGCGTATGTCAATCTGTCCTGGTCTTTTTTACATCTTAGCACAGCCAGCAACGCGTTGTCGGCATCCACGACTTTCAGGTGGGTATCATCTTCATTCAAATTGTCCGACAACCGCTCAAAATCCAAGTCCTTTTTACATATGGGCTGGCCATATCTGATTTTTTTCATCAAATTTTGATCGGCCGCGCATGCTGGCATATCCGCAAGCGCATCTGTCATGCTGATTAAACTGCCATTCACTTCACCGGTCAATGCCAGTTTTTCCAATTGCGGCAGCGAAATGGCCTGCTGCAGGGTAAAACCGCTGCTTTGCGTTCGTTTGAGTGCCTGCAGATGACCGCCGCATCCCAGTTGCTTCCCGATATCGGCACACAGGGTCCGTATATAGGTTCCGGCAGAACATGACACTTCTAAATGGACCAGCGGCAAATTTATTTCAAGAATTTTTATTTTTGAAATATGAACCCGCCGGGCGGGTTTTTGGACCGGTCGACCCTGCCGGGCCAATTTATATAAAGGCGTTCCCTTGTGTTTAAGTGCCGAAAAGATCGGCGGCTGC
>JASFGH010000430.1:0-3976 GCA_050123865.1 Desulfobacterales bacterium
CCTTCTATTATGTTTAACAAAACGCCACACCCTTTAAGTTTATCAACGATTTTCGGTAAACCATATGTTTTATCCATTCAAAGCGCACACAACAGTTGCATCTATCCTATTCTTGACACAAAATCGTCTATTGGGCATACTCAATAACTAAAAATATACATCCCGGTCTTATAGCAACTAATCAGAATATAAATTATTTTCATTAACACGCTTAATGATCGATAATTTAATGCATTGGTAGGTTGCTCATGCGTTCACACAAACATATCCTCGGCATCGATATTGGTTCGGTGTCGATTGCAGCTGTTGAAATCACTTCACAGAAACAAATCGTTCAATCTGCTTACGAATTCCATCGTGGCGATACTGCCGCAAAGCTCAAAAAAATTCTAACGGGCTTCGACCTACAGAAAATCGGCGGTATTGCTGCGACTGCGTCCACGCCCGCCATTCTGAAAATCCAGCGGCAGTATGATAATCGACTTTCGGTTATCGCTGCCGCGCATCATTTCCACAGTAGCGTCGGGTCGATTCTGCTGGTGGGCGGCGAGAAATTCGGTTTAATTCGCTTTGATGAAGACGGACATTATCTTAATTTTAAATGCAACACCCCCTGTGCTGCCGGAACCGGCAGTTTTCTTGACCAGCAGGCAAAGAGACTAAACTTAAGCGGCATCGCAGATCTGAGTCGCTTGGCGTTCAATAATAAAGGCGCCATGCCGAAGATCGCTACGCGCTGCGCCGTTTTTGCCAAAACCGACTTAGCCCACGCCCAGCAAGAAGGGTTTACATTGTCGGAAATCTGCGATGGGCTCTGCTTTGGCCTTGCCAGAAATATCGTCGACACCCTGTTTCAAGGTGAAAATTTCAATACTCCTGTCATATTTACCGGCGGCGTATCTCTCAACCAAGCGGTGGTTCAGCACATTGAATCTCTTATTGGTAAAAAGGTAATTTCTCGCAATACTTTATTTTACGGCGCCATCGGTGCTGCATTAAATCTGTTGGAAGATTTCAGTTTATCAAAACCCTTAAAGATTCAATCGGCCGATGAAGTTCTGATCTCGCAAAAAACCAGGCGCCACTATTTCCATGCTCCCCTGGCTTTAAACCTTTCGGATTATCCTGATTTTGATAGTAGCGAGTCCTACACCATCGAGCCCGACGGCTTATTATCCGGGTTTGCCGTTGAAGTTGATATTTATGAAGACCTGCAACCGGCCGGTCGGCTTGAGGCGTTTTTAGGGATCGACATCGGTTCGACCAGCACCAAGGCGGTGCTCATGGACACGGAGCATTGCATTCTGGCCGGTTTTTATACCCGAACGGCCGGAAGACCGATTCAGGCCGCGCAGGCGATCTGCGCGGCAATCGATGACATGATTCAAAAAAAGGATATTCAATTAACGATTATCGGCGCCGGAACCACCGGTTCGGGAAGGAAATTGATCGGAAAAATCATCGGCGCAGATATGGTTATCGATGAAATTACGTCCCACGCCTGCGCCGCTGTTAACATTAACCCCAGGGTCGACACGATCATCGAGATTGGCGGCCAGGATGCCAAATTCACGACGTTACAAAACGGTCAGGTCACATTTTCCATCATGAACAATGTCTGTGCGGCCGGCACCGGTAGCTTTATTGAAGAGCAAGCCCAAAAACTTGGATGTGCGTTGTCCGAATATTCCAGCCGGACCGTGCAACAAAAATCACCGATGGCCAGCGATCGATGCACCGTATTTATGGAAAGGGATCTCAATCATTATCTCAGTGAGGGCTACACGGTCAATGAGGTGCTGGCGGCGGTGCTTCATTCCGTTCGGGAAAATTATCTGACCAAAGTCGCCGATGAAAATAGCATCGGAGAGGTCATTTCCTTCCAGGGCGCAACGGCCAAAAACAAAGCACTGGTCGCTGCTTTTGAACAAAAACTTGGCCGACCGATCATCGTATCACGCTATTGTCATTTAACAGGTGCATTGGGAACCGCTCTGATGCTCACCGAGCAGCAAATCACACGAACCGGATTCAGAGGCTTGGACCTGTATCAGAAGCCGATAGCGCTATTGTCTGAAACCTGTGAATTGTGCACCAATCATTGCAAACTGACGGTTGCTGATGTTGACAGCGAACGTGTTGCGTATGGATTCTTATGCGGTCGGGATTACGACCAAAAAAAATATGTAAACAACAATCGTACGGGTTTTGACCTGTTAAAAGAACGTCAGAGGGTTTTTGCATGTAAAACCGAAAATCATTTTAAAGAGGCATTCTCGATCGGCATCCCGGGCGCCCTTCACCTGCTGGAAGATCTGCCGTTTTGGAAATGTTTTTTTGACACCCTCGGCATCAAAACCGTGACCAGTGAGGGTTATGGTGAGGCCATCAAGCACGGCAAGCTTGTGACGGGTGCCGAATTCTGTGCCCCGTTGACCGCCCTTCACGGTCATGTCAAGCATCTGTTGCATCAAGCGGATTATATCTTTTTGCCATTTTATTTTGAAAAGAAATCCAGGCAAAAGGCAGCCCGGCGCCAATATTGTTACTATACACAGTTTTCGTCGTGCCTGGCGTCGGCCATCGGAGGACCGGCGTACAGAATGCGATTTTTGATGCCGGTTGTACATTATCTTTACAGTAATTTTCATACCAAGGCCCAGCTGTACAGGATGCTGAAGGCGATTTCAAAAACCCGTATCCGTTTTTTTGACGTTTCGGCAGCATACGACAATGCGTGGGAATTTATGAATACATGCCGGTCGGGCTGGAAAAAAACCTACCAAAAACATACCCGCCAGACCGCTGAGTTGCATGTGGTGTTGCTGGGAAGACCGTATACTGTTCTGACAGACGCGATGAACAAAGGTATCCCATACCTTTTTGCATCGCAGGGCATCAAAGCCTTTTCTCAGGATATGCTGTCTTACCGCAACTCAGACACCAAAGCCATTGAACTGCTTCTTAAGCAATTGCACTGGCACTATGCCGCTCAAATATTGGAGTCGGCGGAGGTAGTGGCAAAATCTCCCGATGCATATCCAGTTCTGATGACTTCGTTTAAATGCGCCCCGGATTCGTTTGTGATCGATTATTTCAAAAAAATTATGGATGCGCATGCCAAACCCTATCTGATTCTGCAGCTCGATGAACACGATTCAACAGTGGGCTACGAGACGCGAATCGAGGCCGCGATTCGGTCCTTCCAGAATCACCATTCATCACGCAAAACAACGCTGACGACAACGCATCCATCAAAACGGATTCCCTCCAAGACCGAAGATCTTTCGGACAAAACATTGATCCTGCCGAACTGGGATCCCATCGCCTGCAACCTTATTGCCGCCAATCTTAAAAGAGCGGGTATCGATGCGCGCCCTCTGGACGAAACGCCTGCCAGTATCCGTAAAAGCATGCGGTACAATGCCGGTCAATGTCTTCCGTTGAATATTATCGCTCAGGAATTTATCGATTATGTGCAAACCCACGATCTGGATCCGGCCAAAACGACATTGTGGATGGTTGCCAGCGAAATCGCCTGCAATATCAAATTATACCCGCACCACATCAAACATATTTTGAATTCCTATGGCAACGGCATGGAGAAAGCCGGTGTATATGTCGGCAAGCTTTCGATGGCCGACATCTCTATGAAGTTGCCCGTCAGTAATTATTTTGCTTATCTGTTTGCCGGGATGATTCGCAAGATGGGCTGCAAAATAAGACCCTATGAACGCTATAAAGGTGACACCGATCAGAAGATCGCCAAAAGTGTCGACATCCTGACAGATGCCTTTTTAGGCAACAAATCCAAAGAAGATGCCGTGACCGAAGTGGTATCCAATTTTGAGGATATTGAAATTGATAAACGTTCTAAGTCCTGGTCCAGACCGAAAGTGGCGATCTTCGGTGATCTATATGCCCGGGACAATCACGTATTTAATCAGGGGCTCATTCACTTTATCGAGGAAAATGG
>JASFGH010000431.1:0-3973 GCA_050123865.1 Desulfobacterales bacterium
TGGAGGTAACGGCTCAGAAAAACGAATTAAGCAACGATCTGATCGCTGAAACTCTTTTTGATCATGTAAATGGGATTGTGAAAAATCCAAGAGCGCCGATGCCAGAGCTGGCGGTCGAAGAGCGAATCCATTCTTTTGTTGAAGTGGACCAGGTACTGACAAGGGAAGCCGCTGCGGGCGAAAGCAACCGCTGTCTGTCGTGCTGTCTGACGTGTTATGACCCGGACGCAGCTGCAAGCACTCCGCCGCGCCCGAGGGCCAAGTCCACGGAAGGGGAAGCAGCTTAGTTGAAACTGGAGTGTTGGCGTTCTGGAGTACTGTGAAAAATTAGATTTAATGATTGGTAATCTGTCAATATGCAATACTCCATCACTCCGATACTCCATTACTCCATGGGTAAGTAAAGCCTTAAAGAGAAAAAATGCCATAATTGTCGCGAAAATGCGACTGTTTGTTTAATTAGATGAACAGGAGGACCCTATGGGTGGTCTGGAATTTTTAGAAAAGGTCGACATCTTCAAGGGATTCAGCCAGGACCAGTTAGAGGCGGCCAGGAAAGGCGGGCAGGAAAAGAAATACGCTTATGAAGAAAAATTGTTTGCCGAAGGTGAAGATGCCGACCGCATCTGGCTGGTCGTCGAAGGGCAGGTCCACCTTCGATTTGATTTGCCAGGTCGCCCCACTTCAGAACAAAACACCGTTTTTTCGATAGCCGCCAGGCAGACGCTGGGCTGGTCAAGCTTTGTGCCGCCATTCAAATACGCGCTCTCTGCATACAGTGCCGTCAAAGACTGTAAAGTCTTACAAATTAAAAAGGATCATCTGCTGGAATGCTTCGATAAAGATCCCCGTATGGGGCTGATGTTCATGACAAATGTGGCGACCATTGCCAGCCAGCACTTTGATCAATTACAGGAATCCGCCACCGTTTCACCGGTATCCAAGGTTAAAATTACCGTTCATATGTCAACCTGCGGCATCGCCGCTGGAGCCCGCCAGGTGATGAGCGCCCTGGTTGAAGAGATTTCCAACGCCAACCGGCAGGATATCGAAGTTGCCAGTGCCGGATGTATTGGGCAATGTCAAAATGAACCCAATATCACCGTCGAAATCGGCAGCAGCGAGCCGGTCATTTATCAAAAAATGACCCCAGAGAAAATGCGTGCTGTATTTAAAAAGCATATTCTGGGAGGCGACATTCAAGAAGAATATGTCTTGGGTAATTGAATATTGTAGATTGAATATTGAATATTTAAGGTCACCTTCGGTGGATCAATATAAAAATGACGGAGCGCAGCGACCTCCGAAAATATACATTATTCAATAGACAATATTCATTTAAAAAGGGGGGCTTTTATGGTCAGTCTCGACTTTCTGGAAGATGTTGATGCTTTTTCCGAGCTGGATGACGATCAATTAACGGCCATACAGGATTGTTGCGAGGTCACTAAATATAAACGCGGTGAAACCATTTTTGGTGCCGGAGATGTCCCCGAGTATTTTTGGCTCGTGCTCGACGGCGAGGTCAACCTGATCTGGGACGCTCCCGAGGGCCCGGCGATGCCGGAAGACACCATTTCGACCCTGTCGGAGGGCATGCCGTTTGGCTGGTCAAGTCTGGTACCGCCGAATCAATACCGCCTTTCAGCCCTTTGCGCATCCCGCAGCTGTAAAACGGTCCGAATCCCACGTGACCGCCTGCTTCAATTGTTCGAAGATGATGCCCTTCTGGGATACAAAGTCATGTCCAAGGTAATGACCGTCGTCGGGCAGCGTTTTCACCAGCTCCAGGATGAGGTGGCCCGGCGCAGAGGGCATGATATTATTAACAGGTGGTAAGCTCGGATCTTTATTTTAGTCGTGTTAATGTTTAGAGGACTTCAATAAAGTGGATCTAAACTTTCATCTGGAGTGTTGGAGTTCGGGAGTAATGGAGTAACAGGATATTGAAATGCTGCATTGTCCGGAATGGATCAAATCATACAAATTTCCATCACTCCAGCACTCCAATACTTTATTACTCCGGTTTCGCAAAAGCTTTATCGCTCATAACTACCTAAAAATTTTATAATTAGCTTTGTGCATACTTTACCAGAAATTTCTTGAAAGCGCGCCCGCATTATGGTAGTCGGTGCATGGCTTTCCGGCACGCATTTGACCGGCAACGCAAAACAGATACGGAAGTAAAATGTTCTCAAAAAATGAATTGAAACTGGCAGGGGCAGTGGCCATTTGTTTGTTGGTCATCGGAGTGATCAGTTACGCTGCTTTTCCGTTGAAAGCGCCGGATGAGCCGCTGCGTTTGATGTACACTGTTGCGGCAGGCAATGTCCTGTTCAATCATAAAGTTCATACAGCCGTGGAGGGCTACGGGCTGGCGTGTTTTGACTGCCACCATCATCCCCCCGAAGACGATTCATCTCTCATCGCCTGTGGCCAGTGTCATTTGCCCCCGGCAGAAGAAGTGGAGGTGAATCAAACATGCCTGGACTGCCATGATGAATCTGATTTTGAAGATACGGAGATGCTGACTCGGGGCGACGCATTTCATGAACAGTGTATCAAGTGCCACAAAGATTTTGAGGCCGGACCGGTCGAGTGTACCGGCTGTCATGCTTTATAAGACCCTTATAAGAAGTTAGCCGTTATTCGTTATCCGTTATTGGTGGGAAAGAAATAATATCGAATTTGATATATGATGCATTATCAGATACATATGCTTGCCAGCGCAATTTTAATAACGATTAACCAGTAACCAATAACGCCAATGGAGCGTCTGACGCTTAATGAGAAGCTGTATCCGGCAAACCGAAAAAGGTTGAAACATGATTAAAAAAGCATTCTTGGGCTTATCCCTTCCGCAAATTCGTTACGAAACCCTTCCTGTCCACCTTCCGGAATCTGAAAAGCTTCCAGCTCCCAAAAGCATCACTTTGTATCACCCCCTCATTGACCCCTATAATATTCCGTCAACGCTGGGAATCGGTGATTCGGTCAAGACCGGGCAAAAATTAGCGCTTTATCCGGATGAAAAGCATTACGTGATTTCGCCGATCAGCGGCAGGATATCATCACTTTCGCCCTACACGGGTGATTTTGGAAAGAATTTTGTGGCCATCACGATTGCACGCGATGACAGCAAAGCGATCGATGAGACGTTTCGGGAAAAAATCCAAACGCCGTCCTTTGAGCTGCTATCTGACTACCTGATTGGTGCGCCGGGGGCGCCGCCTCTGGAGACCCTTGCAAAATCAAACGGCAATATCAAAACGATTGTCATCAGAGGTCTGGACCCCGACCCGATGGTTGATACCAGCCAGTATATTGCCCAATCCCGCATGAAGGATCTCAAAAAAGGCATCCATATTCTCAAGGAAGTTACGGACGTGCAGGATGTCGTCTTATTTACGGCCGGTGAAACCGTACAGGGATATGGTCACATCGGCGCCCGCGTTGCAGCGGTAAAAACCCAGTACCCAGCAGCCTTGCCGCCCATGGTGATGAAGAATGTTCTCGGACAGGTATTGCCCGCCGGACAGACCTGCGAGGATCTGGGCGTCTGTTTTTTCAGTGTCGAAGCAGTGATTTCAATCGGCAGCGCATTTGAGTCCGGGCAAATCCCGACCGTCAAAACCTTAACCTTTATAAAAAAGGACGGAACCTGTAAAATTCTCGAAATCTGCATCGGCACACCCATCCGATACATCCTCGAGGCCTACGGCGAAACGGTCAACGAGTTCGATCGCATCATTCTCGGTGGCCCCATGACCGGTTCAGCCATATATGCGCTGGATCATCCGGTTGGGGCGGATACGGATGCCGTCATTGTTGTGGATCGGGACAAAGCCGCTTATGCTTCGGATTACCCGTGCATCAATTGCGGTGAATGTGTCCGGATTTGTCCGGCAAAAATTCAGGTCAACATGCTGGTGAGATTTCTGGAAGCCAACCAATATGAAGAGGCTGCTGACAG
>JASFGH010000432.1:0-3939 GCA_050123865.1 Desulfobacterales bacterium
TCCCCAGACCGTTTATGAGCCCTGGCCGAACAAAGATCCGGCCGACATCTCCAACCCGCGGTCCCATCCGCATCATGCCACGCCCACGCTGGATTTGAGCGCCACGTATGACAGCTATTCCTTTTCCAGCAGCGAAGTCATTGCGGATAACATGGACAGCAGCGCTTTTTCAGCCAGCGGGCCCTGGGATATCTACATTCATCCCGAGGCTTATCCTGATTTTCCCGAGCCTGATTACGATCTCTACCATGCGGCCGTTCAAGCCGATACCAGCTTCAGCGTAGAGTGGATCACATCACTTCCAGGGGGAAATTATGATGTCTATGCCCGCTGGCATGCCAATGACTGGCGCTCAACCATGGTACCTTACAAAATTCATGACGTCCAAGGCGGTACAATGGTTTATGTCAATCAACAAATCAATGGCGGTCAGTGGGTTTTGCTGGGTGATTTTTATTTCGGAACAGATCAAGCCAAGGTGACCATTGAGGCCTACGTTGAGGATCCCAACGCGGATCGGGTCTGCGCGGATGCCATAAAATTTGTGCCCCGCGGCGAGATCAGCTTCGATATCCCCAACGCCCATTTCTATGTCTGGTCGCCCAGCCAGAATAAACCTTATCTGGTCGTAGTGGACGGGGGAGCGATCGATTATTATATGTTGACGGATTTCGATGGCGATGATGCGGTCGATTCCGGTGAATTGATGCCGGTCTCTGTGGCGCCGGCGGATATCGCCAGCGGACGAACCTACGCCGAGGAGCGCCAGAATTTTGCCAACTGGTATTCTTTTTACCGGCGCCGGGAGCTCACCGCCACAGCGGCGGTGGCTGGTGTCATTGCCGAGGCCGGAGGCGTTCAAATTGGCATCTATGGCATCAATGAAAAGATCGTGCAACCCGTACACAAGATCCACGTGGAGGGTGTGGATGAAACCGATACCCTCTTGAATCACTTATACAGTTTGACCCTCACCGCCATGGGCACCCCCTTGCGCCGAGGTGTGCAAAATGTCGGCAAGTATTTTGACAAAACCGACTCGGACACTGGCGGCATCGGCAATTCGCCCTATGCCAGCGCAGATGATGGCGGCGAATGTCAGCAGTCCTTTGCCATCGTGATGACCGATGGGTATTATAACGGGAGCACAGAGCCCTGGGACCCGGCCGAAAATGTTGACGGTGACAACGGCGCGCCCTACACGGATACCTATAGCAACACCCTGGCGGATGTGGCCATGTATTATTATGAAAACGATCTGGCCGATCTGGCCGATGAGGTGCCAACCAACGAACGCGATGATGCCACCCACCAGCACATGGTGACCTATACCATCGGGTTCGGGGTCACAGGGACCTTGGATCCCCTGGCCTATGACTTTGAAAACAGCATCTATCCCACCTGGCCTGATCCGGATGACGGCAATAAGCAAAAAATCGATGACCTGTGGCATGCCAGCGTCAACGGGCGCGGCCGGTATCTAACCGCGAATAATGCCGTGGAATTGATCAATGACATGCTGCTGATTTTAAAAGATATCGAGATATTCAGCGGTTCGGCCTCATCGGTGTCGGTCAACGGGGACGAGCTGTACATGAAAATCAACAACGACGTGCTGCTTTTTCAATCCAAGTATTACAGTGAGGGCTGGCACGGAGATGTGCTGGCCTATCATGTCGATCCTGTCAGCGGTGAACTCATCGAGCCGCCGATCTGGTCGGCTGCCCATAGTTTGAGTTATCAAACCGCAGATAACCGTAAAATTGCAACCTATGACGGCATTTCCGCTGGCACGCCTTTCAGATACAACCAGCTGACAGACCATCAGCGCGATCAGCTGGATATCAACTGGCAATCGGATGCGACCCTTGCCCAGAATATGGTCGATTATCTGCGGGGCGATGGTGCTAACGAAGTTGACAATGGCGGCACTTTCCGCAACCGGACATGGACCATTGTGGATCCGGGCCATCCGTACAACGGCGATACGATTACCTCCTCCAAACTGGGCGATATCGTGCACTCGTCTCCGGTGTACAGTAACGGCGCCCTGTTTTCCGGCGGCAACGACGGGATGCTGCATGCATTCGATGCCGATACCGGCGAGGAGCTATTCGCCTATGTGCCCAATTTGCTGTATCCAACCCTCAATGAGTTGGTCGATCCCAACTATACCCACAAATACTACGTGGATCTGACGCCGACGGTCGAAAATGTCGATATCGGCGGGGTCACCCGCATGCTGGTGGGTGGCTTTGGCAAGGGCAGCATCGGCTACTATGCCCTCAACTTATCGGACCTTTCGCCGGCCGACGGCCAGGTACCGGCCAATGAGGATCAGGTGGCGGACATGGTGATGTGGGAATACCCAAATCTGAACACACCGGTTACTGAAATTGCGGATCTGGGCTATTCCTTCAGCCGGGCAACCATTGTCCAAACCAATGACAGCACCTACCCGTGGGTTGTCATTTTCGGCAATGGATACAACAGCCCCAACGGCCGTGCGGTTTTGTTTATCGTTAACCCCCTAACCGGTGAACTGATCAAGCGTCTCGATACCCAGGTGGGCGGTTGCAACGGGCTGTCCACGCCGATTGCCACGGATGTCGATTATGACAACAAGGTGGACTTTGTTTATGCCGGCGATCTCAACGGCCATATGTGGAAATTTGATTTGAGCGGCAGTGATTATCATGACTGGGAAGTCTCTTATCAAGACGCCGGTACGCCCAAACCGATGTTTAAAACTGCCGCCAACCAACCTATTACCACCCGGCCGGATGTGATGTTTCATTGCGCAAAACCCGGCTACACGGTTGTGTTCGGCACCGGTCGATACCTGGGTGATGTCGATCTTGCAGATACCAGCCAACAGGCGATTTACGGCATTTGGGATTACGGCGAAGCCGAAGATTACAGCGAATATGTGGGCACCTTTAACGGGGGATCTCTCCTCGATACCCCCCTTTCGAGTCCGCCGGTATCAGTGCTGCCCCAGACGGTAGTCAATCAACAAATGTTCAATGGATTTAACATGCGAACGGTCAGCGACAACGCTGCCGACTGGACGGTTACCAGCCTTGATGGTGCCGGAATTCTGTGCGGGGATTGGGGTGGTATGTCAAGCTGTGATCCCAATGGAATCGGTACTGAAGCTGATCCGATACGAAGCGTGGGATGGTATTTAAACCTGGACGGTACAGGCGAGCGTGTTGTCAGCGACGTGCTCGTCAGGGATGGTACCTTAATTGCCATTTCCTACATACCATCGGGCAACATGTGCGGTACCGGCGGCAAGTCCTGGTTATGGGCGTTGGACGCCTGCGCCGGAGCAAGGCTCAACGAGTCTGTATTTGATGTCAACGACGATGGTGTGATCGATGGTCAAGATATGGTCAATATCGGTACGCCGACGGATCCGGTATGGGTACCGCCGACATGCATCAGATTTGACGGTCGGCTGCAGCCACCGGCAATCATCATTCTGGATGACAAACGCGAAATGCTCTACATGAGTTCCTCGAAAGGAGAAATCGAACTGCAGCTGAAAAAAGCAGCCAAATTGGGGATGACTTTCTGGAGAGTATATCGACCCTAATCATATCCGGAGACCTGAATAAGGCCGAGGATTCATCATATTAAAAATTAAATCCCGGCATCCTCGACAGGGGATGCCGGGATTGAAAAAGGAAGGATATCAAAATGAGTTGTACCCCAAAAAGTGTTGATCTAATGAAAATAGGCTTTGTCTTGATTTTGGCCGGACTCCTGTTGCTGCCGGCTGTGTGTGTCGCCCAGCAACGTTCAGGTGCATCGATCGGATATTATCCGGAAGGCTTGTCCGGACAGGGCTGTATCGACAGCATAACCGCAAAAGGTGTGGTCATCGACGATTCAGCGTTTGAATTTTCTGCCGATGTCACCTTTCATCAATTA
>JASFGH010000433.1:0-3935 GCA_050123865.1 Desulfobacterales bacterium
AGCCTGATGCTCGATATAAACCAGCCCGATCGCGCGCATCAGGGCTTGATACGTCCAGCACTCCTCATTGTCCAGGGCAGCTGAACCCACCGAGGCAATGCCCATGGTGCGATTGACCACCTGGCCCTTGGCATTGCGAACCTTAAAAGTGGCATCGCGCGTGGCCTTTACTTTTTGGGCAATCTTTGTCAAAGCCCAATCCCAGTCAACCTTTTTCCACTCTTTGGCATACGGTGCCCGGTACATTGGCTGGGTAATCCGCTCGCCGTTTTCGCAAAGCTGCCGCAGGGACGCTCCCTTGGAACACAGGGAACCGTGGTTGATCACATGGCCTGGATCGCCCTCAATATTGATGGCTCGCTTTTTACCTGTTTTGGCGGTATGCACAATAGCGCCGCAGCCCACCGCACAGTATGGGCAGATGGTGGTGGTTTCCTTGGCATCCTGGATCTGGAGGGTTTTGGCCTGGTCTCTGGCCGGCGCAAATATACCCCCTTTACCGGCGCAACTGCTTAAAGCCAGACCGGCAGCTGCAGCCCCTGAGATCTGGATGAACTCCCGTCGGTTTATCCTCATAAGACATCACTCCTTTCTGTTGCCTATCGTTAACGAAAACTTATTTGCTGATGCTCAGTGAATGGATAGATGCATTGCCTGCAGTCAAAAGCGATCTAATATCTTAAATATGTGTCGCCCATCATAGCAGTGCCGGACAGGTCCGTTTTAGATTGTTGCAAGCGACTTGGGCTGCAAATTTGCGAGTTCTTTTTAACGGTCAAGTGCGCAGGGATGAGAGATCGATTTTACTAGAAGAAGTGCGTTAGGTTCGCTCAGACGTCGGTTCAGAGCCGATTTTAGCCGTCTTTATCTGTGACGCTGGAGAAAAACAGGTTCCCCCGTAGATGCAAGTTTGAGATGAGAAAATAGCATTCTGCTGGTATGGATTTAATACCCTTTAATGGGATTCGTGTCAAGGTCGAATCGAAGCAACAGGCACGATTATTTAAAAATCCATCGTGTTCCAAAATTGTTTGAACGCTGCCGGCGATCAAGTGCATCATTCACCCCCCAACTTGACTTATACGGACGGCTGGTATCGGAACCCAGAATTTCAGCAATTTTATTTTGCTTATTTGTGTTATTTCAGCTAAAATATAAAATTTGTGGCTCGACCAAATTTTGACGACACCGCCCCAACAAACCAATTTTGAAATCCGATTGAGGAGATCCATATGGAAAAGTATCTATTTACGTCTGAATCCGTAACCGAAGGGCATCCGGATAAAGTCGCCGATGCCATATCCGATTCGATTCTGGATGCGATCATGGCTCAGGATAAAAGTTGCCGGGTTGCCTGCGAAACCCTTGTTACGACGGGGCTGGCTTTTATATCCGGTGAAATCACCACCGAATGTTACGTCGATATGCCTCAGATCGTGCGGGATACCATCCGTGACATCGGATACTGCTCATCCCAGATGGGGTTTGACTGCCAGACCTGCTCGGTGATCACCAGCATTGACCGCCAATCTCCCGACATCGCTCAGGGCGTCAACGCCGGCCAGGGCCTGTTTAAAGAACAGGGCGCCGGGGATCAGGGATTGATGTTCGGATACGCCACCGATGAAACGCCCGAATTGATGCCGATGCCGATTTCCTATGCGCATAAGCTCTGCCATCGGCTGGCCAAGGTACGCAAAAATGGTGCCCTGGATTTTTTAAGGCCCGACGGTAAATCACAGGTCACCATCGAATATGAAAACGGCACGCCCAAACGGGTGGATACCGTGGTGGTATCTGCCCAGCATAAACCGGATGTAACCTATGACGATTTGAAAGAAGCGATCATCGAGGAAGTCATCAAGAAGGTCATACCACAGGAAATGACCGATGGGGATACGCGCTATTTCATCAATCCTACCGGGCGATTTGTGATCGGCGGCCCCATGGGCGATTGCGGCTTAACAGGCCGCAAAATCATTGTGGATACCTATGGCGGCCAGGGCAGTCACGGCGGTGGCTGCTTTTCAGGCAAAGATCCATCCAAGGTGGATCGCAGCGCCTCTTACATGGGACGCCATATTGCTAAAAATATCGTTGCTGCCGGGCTTGCGAAAAAATGTGAAATTCAGGTGGCCTACGCCATCGGCGTGGCCGAGCCTGTATCGGTTATGATTGATTTGATGGGCACCGGGACGGTACCCAAATCAAGGGTTGAGGAACTTGTCACGGGTGTTTTTGATTTGAGACCGGCCGCGATTATCGAACATCTGGATTTGTTGCGTCCGATTTACCGTAAAACGGCAGCCTATGGTCATTTTGGCCGTAATGAGCCGGAATTTTCGTGGGAAAACACCGATATAGCTGAAATGTTAAAAGAAAAGGCAGGTCTGTAAAGCTCCGCTGATTCAAAAACCGTGGCTTTATAACCAGGTCAGAAATCAAAGGAGAAAAATTGCTGATGAAATATGATATTAAGGATATCAAGTTTGCCAAGGACGGTGCCCTGCGAATTGAGTGGGCCAACCAGAACATGCCGGTTTTAAACCGCATCCGGAAACGATTTGAAAAACAAAAGCCGCTGAAAGGCATGCGCCTGGCCGCATGTCTGCACGTAACCACAGAAACCGCCTCCCTGATGCAGACGCTCAAATCCGGAGGTGCCAGAGTGTTCCTATGCGCTTCCAACCCGCTCAGCACCCAGGATGACGTGGCCGCATCTCTGGTGAAACACGACAAGATACCGGTGTTTGCCATTAAAGGTGAAAATAACCGGACGTATTACAAGCACATCAATGCCGTGCTGGATACCAAACCTCAGTTCACCATGGATGATGGCGCCGATCTAGTATCGACCCTGCATTCTGAACGCACCGAACTCTTAATCCATGTTCGGGGAGGGACCGAAGAAACCACCACCGGTATCATCCGGCTCCGTAGTATGGCCGCTGACGGGGTTCTGCAATATCCGATCATTGCGGTCAATGATGCTCAGACAAAACATTTTTTTGATAACCGTTATGGCACCGGCCAAAGCACGGTCGACGGCATTGTGCGGGCGACCAACCGCCTGCTGGCCGGAACCCATTTTGTGGTCTGCGGTTATGGATGGTGCGGACGGGGTGTCGCCATGCGAGCCCGCGGCATGGGCGCCAATGTGATTGTCACCGAAGTTGATCCGCTGCCGGCGCTCGAAGCGGTGATGGACGGATTCACCGTTATGCCGATCAGCAAAGCTGCCCGTATCGGCGATTTTTTCTGTACCCTGACCGGCAATATTAATGTGATCCGCAAAGAGCATTTTACCACCATGAAAGATGGCGCGATTGTGGCCAATTCCGGCCATTTCAACGTCGAGCTCGACCTGGTGGGCTTGGAGAAGCTGGCCAAATCACGACGCATGATCCGGCCTTTTACAGAAGAATTTACTTTAAAAGGCGGTCGTCGGATCAATGTGCTGGGTGAGGGCCGTTTGATTAACCTGGCAGCTGCCGAAGGTCATCCCTCGAGTGTCATGGATATGAGCTTTGCCAACCAGGCCCTTAGCATCGAGTTTATGGTCAAAAATAAAAAGCCCCTGGCCAAACAGGTGTACCCGGTTCCGGAAAAAATAGACAAGCAAATCGCCAAGGAAAAACTGGCGGCCATGGGGACTAAAATCGATCGGCTGACCGCCGAGCAAAAACAGTATTTGGCATCCTGGAACATCGGCACGTAGTTTTTGTCCAGAAATGGCTATTTTCCCCAATCTCTGCGTCAAAATCAGATTTTAATCCTCGACATACTTAATGTATGCCTCCGGCATAAAATCTGATTTTTCCTTGACCTTGGCGAAAATATCTCATTTCTGAATCAAAAACTAACCGAGCTCTTACCCAAAAAGGCTTTCCGCAGTCCAACTACATGCTTTATTCCACCACTATCATTTCCCCTAA
>JASFGH010000434.1:0-3909 GCA_050123865.1 Desulfobacterales bacterium
AATCCAATGGATTTGTTCAACCCCTTCCCACCCGCTAATATTCAACGCGATTATAAGGTCGGCGATGATATGGCCCTGGCTCAGTTTGCCTTGCCGGCCAATCTTGATCTCCAGCTTCTGTATGTAGCCAGACGCGATCCGGATACGAATAATGTGGAAGCGGACCGCAATTCGCTGGCCGGGCTACTGCATTTTGCGGCCGACACAACCGAGTTTGATATCATGGCAACGCGGCACTACGATGACTATGTGGTCGGTCTAGGCAGTTCTGGCATCTGGGGCGGGGCTGCCTGGCGCGCCGATATCACCGCGACCTTTCTAGATGATGGTCGGGGACAAAACACGCAAAATTATGTGTCGGGCGTTGCCAACATCGACTACTCCTGGACCTGGTGGGGCAAAAACTGTTACGGTCTGCTGGAATATTATTACAACGGCTTGGGTGAAAGTGATTATCCAGGAGCCCTTTCTAACCGCGCTATCACGGAGCGATTGGCCCGGGGAGAATTATTTGTGCTCGCAAAGCACTATATGAGTGCTGAAATTCAGCTGGAACTGCATCCGCTGTTTAAGCTATTTTTTACCGGCATCAACAACCTGCATGACCCATCCGGCATCCTGCAGCCCCGGGCGGTCTGGAACATGACCCAGAACCTGGAGATGCGGATCGGTGCCAACATTTTTTACGGAGATAACGGTAATCCCGGCTCCGAATTTGGTGGATTCATCATTCCTGGAACTGATATCCGCAGCCGTAGTCCGAATAATGCTTATCTATGGCTCAACTACTACTTCTAAAATTGGTTTCATAATCCTCAGCTCTTGCCCGATAGCTGTGTTGCGACTCGCTTCTAAATGCTCACGTACTGTCGTGTACGCTCCGCGTTTAAATCGAGTCGCGCCTTGCTCTCGGACAAGATCTAACGATTCTAAAACCAATTTACTGAATTTAAATCTAAAGGCTTAAAAACCAATTCAATAGATACAAAAAATCGCCAACCGCAAGATACCAAAATTTCCGAACTGCCTTCCCTTCATTTCGGTTTAAAAATTCAAGTCCAGATAATATCATAATTTCTGCTCAAGTTTTAGATTAAGCCACCGATAATAATAGAAATTCAATCCCATAAAGTTGAATTGTAAAAATAAATACAATAACCAAGTGAGTAGATTTATTAAATATAACTATTTAATTTTATTTGCATATTAATATATTTTTCCCAATTATCATACTTTGAAAAATTTGACACTCCATTCAAAATTCGGTATAATGAGTAGTAAAACTACTCAAAAATGAGGTGAATCTTGGAAAACATTCTAACAGGCCTGATCGCATCTAAAACTCGGGTGAAACTTCTGATGCGCTTCTTTTTTAATCCGCAAGCGCGGTCATATTTAAGGGAGCTGGCCAAAGAGTTCAATGTATCCACCAATGCGGTTCGGGAGGAACTCAATCAGCTGAAAAAAACCGATCTTTTGAAATCCGAAAAAAACGGCCGTCAAATCTATTACATGGCCAATACGGAACACTCGCTATTCCCGGAATTAAAGTCCATGGTCAGCAAGGTTATGGGCATCGATCGGGTGATCGATGGCATCGTAAATCGTTTGGGCGATCTTGAGCGCGCTTATATAATCGATGATTATGCTGAAGGAAAAGATACCGGTATCATAGATATTTTATTGATTGGGCATATCAACGCGTATCACCTCAATGATCTTAGCAGAAAAACTGAGCACTATATCAAACGCAAGATTCGCTCCCTGGTACTGAACAGCGAGGAGTTTAAATCCTTCTTCCCAAAGCTCCAAAAAATACCCCACATACTGATATGGGAAACAAAGAATATTGGATCGGAAGATAGCGATACTTAGGGGAAGCATTACCAGGTGGACCAAAGAGGATCTATCAGTTTGCAATTGAGGGTTATCCCGCCTGCGAGACGCCACAAGAAACATTGCGGTATCATCGGCGGTTCGGGAATGGCATGGCATCGAGAATTTTGGGAGGTATTACGCTATGAAAGTCGTAATCTTATGCGGTGGCATGGGCACCCGCCTCAGAGAAGAAACAGAATATAAACCCAAACCGATGGTGGAAATCGGTGAAAAGCCGATTCTGTGGCACATTATGAAAATATATGCCCATTGCGGAATTAAAGATTTTGTACTTGCACTTGGCTATAAGGGTGAAATGATAAAGGAATATTTCTATAATTACGATATCTTGAGCAATGATTTTACCATAGAGCTCGGAAAGAAAGAAAATATTGAAATACACAGCAACCATGCCGAAACAGATTGGCGGATTACGTTGGCTGATACCGGCGATAAAACGCTTAAGGGCGCCAGGTTAAAACGTGTGCAAAAATATATCAACGACAACCAGTTTATGATGACCTACGGTGACGGGGTCGCTGATGTTGATATTAAAAACCTCCTCGAATTTCACCGCGATCATGGAAAAGTTGCGACCGTAACAGGCATTAATCCAGCGTCCCGATTCGGAGAGCTTAAAATTAACGCTAATCAGGTTGAATCTTTCAGCGAAAAACCGAAAAACGGCGGCGGCCTCATTAACGGCGGATTTTTCGTTTTTAACCGGGATGTCTTTAATTATGTATCAGAGGATGAAGATTGCGAACTAGAAATTGGACCATTGGAGAATATCGCAGCGGATGGCCAGCTCATGGTTTATAAGCACACCGGATTCTGGGCATGCATGGATACCATAAGGGATATGGAGTATTTAAACAAGCTGTGGCGCGAAGACAAAGCCGAGTGGAAAGTTTGGAATTAGCGTGGGGATCCTGTCTCCTGATTAGGAACTGTTAAGTATGTTCGGCAACGCATATCAAGGCAAAAAAGTGCTGGTCACGGGCAATACCGGGTTCAAAGGATCGTGGCTGATACTCTGGCTCATCAAACTGGGCGCCAATGTTCGTGGCTATTCTTTGAATTTGCCAACGAATCCCAACCATCACCAAATCCTGAATCTGGATTTTGAGACGATTTCGGGTGATATCCGTAATCTAAAAAAACTCAAACATAGTGTTGAAGCTTTTCAGCCGGATATCGTCTTCCACCTGGCGGCTCAGTCCCTTGTCCGGAGATCCTACCCGAATCCGGTGGAAACGTTTGAAACCAATATCATCGGAACTGTGAATGTTTTTGAAGCCTGTCGCACAACAGATCATGCAAGGGCTATCGTGAATGTCACCAGTGACAAATGTTACGAAAATAAGGAATGGATTTGGGGTTACCGTGAAAATGATCCATTGGGTGGCCATGATCCTTATAGCGCTTCTAAAGGGTGTGCTGAAATAGTCACCGGCAGTTATCGAAAATCATTTTTTCCGCCCGAAGCGTATCAGAAGAGCCATCAGATCCTAGTAGCAAGTGTCAGGGCTGGAAATGTCATCGGTGGCGGGGACTGGGGAGAGGATCGCCTTGTACCGGATATCATGCGTGCTGCCAGTCAAAACAAGAGCGTACAAATACGCAGCCCGCAGGCAATCCGCCCCTGGCAGCATGTTCTGGAACCATTAGCGGGATATTTGCTTTTAGGACAACAATTGCTTGAAGGAAAAAAAGAGTTTTCCGGAGCATGGAATTTTGGCCCTGCTGATGAAGCCTATCAAAATGTGCTTGCCGTTGTTAATGAATTACAAAAGCATTGGTCTAATATTGACTATCAGATCAAGACTGATGAAAAGAATCCTCACGAGGCCAATTTGCTGAAGCTTGATTGTTCCAAGGTGCATGCCCAACTGAAATGGAATTCGATATGGAGGGGTTCCGCTGCATTCGCCAAAACCGCACAATGGTATAAAGCGTATTATGAGTCAAACCACGTTCTAAGCGATGAGCAATTAACAACGTATCTAGCCGATGCGCAACACAAACAGA
>JASFGH010000435.1:0-3904 GCA_050123865.1 Desulfobacterales bacterium
TGACGTCAAAGGAAGGCCGGTTGTCGACCAGTAGATCCGCATTGCGATCATACAGACGTCCGCGGGGCGGATCGATACTCTGCAGTCGAATGCTGTTGTTTAGAGATAGACGCCGGTATTCATCGCCCATGATGACCTGCAGATATATCAGTCGAATAAACAACACCACAAAGGCCGCCAGGGCGCAAACGATCACGCCGGTGATGCGTTGCTTGTACCAATCGGTATCTGCTGTTTTTAAGTACTTATCCATAAGCGTTTGGTGGCGGCGCAGCACCATCCCATTGGATGTTCATTCTTTTGGCCAGGGCCAGCAGTGATAACAGAAATATGGGTCCTGTCGCCAAAACCCACAAAAACTGCTGGGTGACAACCAGAAAGGCATTTACCGGCAGTTGCCTCAACGGCCCCAAAAAGGCAAAAGTGGCGATCATCAGAATATTTTGGACTACAACGGCAGCAATCACAACCACTGATAAAAACAATTTATTGCTCACCCGCAGATATCTAATGATAAAGCGGACACCAATAAACAGCCACAAATAGCAGGTTAGATACAATCCGAATGGGCTTCCGGAAAGATTATCCATGATCAAACCAAGGACCAAGGCAAACGGCAGGCTTTCGCGGATGGGCAGGCAGATGCTGAAGAAGATCACAAAAGGAATTAGCAGGTCATACATGCCCCGCATTATGGGGATGTAAGGGAAAATGGTGGTTTGAATGATTAACAAAAAGAGGCAAATGCCGGTATAAAAGCCGTATCTCATTGTTGACTCGCAACATCCTGTGTTTGCGGAGGTAAAATGACCAAAACCTCTTCCAGTTTTTCATAATCGACGAATGGCGCCACGGTAATTTCATAAAAGATATCCGAGTTGCGCTGGCTGATATCCGCAATGCGACCGATTTGCAACCCTTTGGGATAGACACCGTCCAACCCGGATGCAATGACGGTATCGTTGATTTGAACGTCATGTTTGCGTAAAACAAATTCAAATCGGCATTGATCGGCAGATTCACCCTTGATGATGCCCCGTGCCCGCGAGCGTTGTACCAGGGCATCCACTGCGCTGTTGCGGTCAATGACCAGCATGACTTTGGAATAATGGCCGGCTGCTTCAATAACCTGGCCGACGATGCCGGTGGGCAATACCACCGGTAGTCCCTTCTGCAGGCCATCGGACTTGCCTTTATCAATGATAATCGTTTTAAACCACCCAGAAGGATCCTTTCCGATAACCTCGGCGGCCACGACTTTATTGGTCGGTGCTTTTTGAAAATTCAGCAAATTCCTCAGGCGAGAATTGGCCAGATCAATCTCGTGCCATTGATTGCTTTTTCCGACAAACTGATTCAACGACTTCTTTAGATTTTCATTTTCATGGGCAACGGACACCAGAAAAAAATAATGCTCCCAGATGTCACGCGCAAAACGGATTGAACGGGTAACCAGCTCTTGAAAGGGTGACACCAAGGAAAGGCCCACTCGTCCTAATCCAAAGGTTGATTGGCTTTTACTGGAAAATGAAAGGAGGATGACATTGACCGTTATCAGAATGATAACGCCAACGATTAGAACCATCTTTTTGGAGAACATAACGCTTCGTTCACTCTAGCGACGCAATACACGCTCAGCTGACCACAACCTCCTTGAGGATCTCAAGATTGTCGAGGGCTTTTCCTGAGCCCAGCGCCACAGTGGATAATGGGTCGTCGGTGACCGTAACCGGCAGACTGGTTTCCTCTCGGATAAGTTTATCCAGGTTCTTCAGCAGTGCTCCCCCTCCAGTCAGAATAATTCCCCGATCAACAATGTCGGCGGATAATTCGGGAGGTGTCTGTTCGAGCGCAATTTTCACCGTCTCGACAATAGCATCAATTTGCTCTGAAATGGCAATTCGAATTTCTTCCGAATCTATCGATAGGATTTTCGGAATTCCGGAGGCCAGGTCACGGCCTTTGACTTCTATGGTTTCCAGGTTCTGGGAATCCGGGTAGGCATTACCGATTGATGTCTTTATCATTTCGGCAGAACGCTCACCGATCAGAAGATTATATTTACGTTTGATATACTGGATAATGGCGGCATCCATTTTATCGCCGGCCACACGAACCGAACGGCTGTAAACAATCCCCTTGAGCGAAATTACGGCAACCTCTGTCGTGCCGCCGCCGATGTCCACCACCATATTGCAGGTCGGTTCGGTGATGGGAAGGCCCGCTCCGATGGCTGCTGCCATGGGTTCTTCGATCAAAAACACCTCGCGGGCACCGGCGGATTCGGCGGATTCTCTGACAGCGCGTTTCTCGACCTGGGTAATCCCGGAAGGAACGGCAATAATGATGCGCGGTCGCACGAAGGTCCGCCGGTTATGGACCTTATGAATAAAGTGACGCAACATGGCTTCGGTGACTTCGAAATCAGCTATGACACCATCGCGCATCGGGCGGATAGCGAGTATATTCCCGGGTGTTTTGCCGAGCATGTTTTTCGCTTCTGATCCGACGGCCAGAACACGGTTGCGCGATCGGTTTCCGGTGCTGACCGCCACCACCGAGGGTTCGCTTAAAACGATTCCTTTTCCTTTTACGTAAACAAGGGTATTGGCAGTGCCCAAGTCAATGGCCAGGTCGTCTGAAAACACACCTAAGATTTTATCGAAAAATAAGTTCATTCAAAAAGGCCTCACTGTAAAGAATGTACAGAAAAAATAAATGGATAGTAAAACTGATTTATTGTAACATGACAAGTAAAAATAATCATTAAAAAATTTATTCCTCCAGAGTATTCATGACCGCATCATGCAAACGGGGTCTGAAGGCTTTAATTAGCTCGTTTTCACGGGTGGGATGCACACGATTCGTCAACAAAACGACAATGGTAGATCTTTCAAGATCCATCCAAAAAGAGGTCCCGGTAAATCCCAGATGCCCGACGCTATTCAGAGAAAAGCCCCGGCCACAACTGGCACCTTCAAAAAGCGGCATGTCAAACCCCATGGCTTTATCTGTCTGCGGCAAGCGTTTGAAAAATTGATGCAGCAAATCCCGGCTAAAAACGCCGTCGGTTATTCGGCCCTGATAGGCACGCAGCAGTTCGATTAATAGCGTGTTCACATCGCCGGCGGTTCCAAAGAGCCCTGCATGGCCTTCGACGCCACCGACTGCAAAGGCATTTTCATCATGTACCTGTCCGGCTAAAATTTCACGGCGCCACGGACAGTTTTCGGTGGCAGCGAAAGATCCCTCGAGACCAGCAGCATTTTGGGCATTGAAAAAAAGTTGCCGTAACCCCAGGGGCCGGTAAATTTCATCAGCGACAAGCTGATCCAGCCGCCGACCGGTAATGTGCTCAACCACCCAGGCCAGAATCATGAATCCCAGGTCACTGTAAAGCACTTTTTCGCCGCAGGGATGGATGAGCGGCTCCGCTACCAAAAATTGGCGCAGTGCGGTGCGGCGTGAATCCATTGGGATCTTGCTTAACTTTTGATAGTAAGGCCGGTAGTCCGGAAGGCCTGAATTATGATAGAGCAAATGCTTGAGTCTGACTCGGGCTTTAGCGTTACCCTGAAAATCGGGAACCAAATCGCCCAGAGAGTCTTCCACCGAGATCCGGCGGTTTTGCACAAGATGCATCACGGCCAGCGTTGTTGCCAGCGGCTTCGTCAAAGATGCCAGATCAAAAATAGTTTCGGTTGTCACCGGCACCTTTTCGTAGATATGGGCCAGCCCGTAAGCCTTCAGGAAAACAACCGTCGACTCAGAGGAAACCAGCAAGACAGCGCCGGGAAATGATCCCTCAGCAACAGCCGACTTCATCAGTCTGTCAACCAACTCCGTCTGCATACTTTTCTTCTCTATATTGTTGATAGTACTTTCCTAATGTTCGGGTGTCAGG
>JASFGH010000436.1:0-3897 GCA_050123865.1 Desulfobacterales bacterium
CTTTTTCACGGGACAACACCCGATAGACCATATCCGCAGGTGAAACCAGAAATTGCGAGGAATCAATGGCGCTAATATCCGGCAAATTCCCTAGATGGATGTTGGTTTCGACAATTTTTTTCAGAGTGGCTTTTTTATCCAGCAGCTGGCCAAAACCACGATGACGGTCAGTCAGGTCATAGGTGTAACGCGTAAGAGATCGCTTTTTTCCTTTATCTTTAAGATTCGGTAGCTGAAATTTTTCGGTCAGGATCCGGCCCAGGTCATAAGCGTTGGATTCCATTTCATGCTGGGCGCCTTCCCCCTGTCCCGGACCGGTGCCATCACCTGCATCGGGCTGATGGATCGGCTGCTCACCGATCACCTCGCCTTCTTCCCCATCGCCGGAGCCGCCATAGGGCTCTTCTTCTGAGGCCTGTAATGAGGGATCATGGATAAATTTTTCTTCAACGGTGGAAGGAACGACCACGACCTTATCCTTGCCCCCTTTACCCGGTTTGATCAAACGGCCCACGTTTATTTTGCGTGGAAACCCGTCTTCTTCGCGCTGCTTGTCTCTTTCTAAAAGTTCATCGATGGATCGTAGGCTGGTGCTGTGAGTGCTTTGCAATGCGGTGATGCCCTGCAAAAAGGTCAGATCATCATAATTGTAGATATTCTGGAATTTACGATATGATTTAAAGGGACCCGTCTGGCCACTTTCGGGCAGATGATGGGTTCTCGCGGTTTCCAGCTCGGCCAGAATCTTACGCTCCTGCTCGGGCGTCAGACCTTTTTCTTTTAGCTGTTTAAAAAGCTTTTTGCTTTTTTCATCCATAATCACTCCGGCCGTTGGCCTTAGGTGTCAGGTGTCAGGGAAAATACAAACCCAGCTGCGGAACTCTTAATACTCTCCAAGTGAATGAAATTATTCTCAACCCAGGAGTTTTAATCCCCTTTATTCACCTTTTGGGATATTCAATTTAAAGCAGGAAATGAGCAATTTTTTCGGTGAGCTCCGCACAGTTGCGGGATTTCACATCTAATCTTAGAAAAATTAAGGTGTTCAACAAGCCGCACAAGCCCGCCCGCCTCGCCTGAGCGCTCGCGATGGCGGGCAGGGGTTTCAGCTTGAGGCGTACTTTGAGTACGTCGAGGGCTGAAACCCGCGGAGAACGACCCTCAGCTCGAAAAGGGCCATTTCCCTTTTTACTTCTCGTCTTCTTGTGTGCAAAAGTACTCAATCGTCTTCTGCGCACAGGTTTTGCAGTATCCCAGCTTATTGAGCATGGTTTCAATCATGCGATCGTAAAGCTTCTGGTTTTCTTCATTGGTGCGGTTGGCCAATGCGCCGATCAAACTGCCGGCTCCAGCAATATCGGATTTGAGCCGCACATCGGTGACCGCTTTTACCAGCTCCAGGTTGTCCATAAAGTCGTAATCCGGATCGACGGAGATTTTCTGGCCGTAAATTTTGCGGATTGAGGTCCGAAATGACTCGCGCTGTTCTTCGGTCTTAAGTCCCAATCGCTCCTCGACGCTGTTGATATAACGTTCGTCGATCTTTAAAGCCTTTAGCTCCCCGTTTTGCGGGTCTTTGTATTTCCACATCTTGTCGGGACCCAGGTTTTCGGCATCGATTCCAATGATCATATTCACATAGTTCATCACATCCTTGCGAATCGCATAGGGCTCGTCCATATATGCATTGAACATCTCGGTCATGATGCGCTCGCGATACAATCCTTTGCCGGTTTTGAGATCTTCGAGGTATTTGGCTCGGTCATTGGCTTCGGTCACATAATCCAGCACAATGCGTTCGAGCGCCTTAAAGATGTCATAGGCAAACATACAACGGCCTTCATTGGTTTCAGAACTTTCAATCAGCAATTGGATGGCGCGGCCCAGATTCCGTTGCCCGAGGCCTTTTTGGCCAAAGCGGTTGATAATCTCCGGATCCTGGTTGAGGGTGTCGATGACTTCCGCCAACGTTTTAATGCTTTTTTCGCCGGCCACTTCTCCGGCGGCCAGTTTCATGGTTTCCACCGGCGTCAGTTTTTCAGAGCGCGGCAGGCGGCTCAAAACGGAAGTAACCGAAGCGGCATAATTCAGGTTGGGATCCTGATGCAAATCTTCGCGGGTCAGAGTGGTGCGGGTTTCGCTGCCGATGGCATAGCCGGTCAACTCTTTTTGAAGTTTGTAGTTGGTGTTGTGGGAAACGTAGCAGATCCGGCAGCGGTCGACGATGGGCGCCTCTTCTTTTTCCGACAGAAAACGGTGAAATTCGGAGTTGTTGCTGGTGGCCACAATCAAGGTGTCAATCGGCCACTTGAAGCCGTCGATTTCGATGTTGCGGTTCTGGATAACACCCAGATAAACCTGCACCAGGTCCTTTTTGTTTTTGTATATTTCATCGCTGAAATGAATCCCGCCTCCGGCAACCCGCGCCAGGGCCCCGCGGCGCAGGTCGAAACGATAGGGGTTGTTGGTATCGGTGATATGCAGCAGGCGCTGAATGGACTCTTCGCCCAACAGATCGACAGCCGATGAGGTGATTTTATCTTTGGCCGGATATTTTCCGGTCACCGTGCCCAGGCTTTCGGTCAACGGTACCGGCGTAATTTCAATGTGTTTGAGCATTTCATCGATGCTTCCATCGCAATAATTGCGGAGATCGTTCCAGATATAGCCGCTGCAGGCGCCTAACGGCCGACAATTCATATATAACTGTTCAATCTCCTTATCGGAAAAGCCGACCTGTTTGGCTAAATATTCTCTGGTTTCGTCCGGGTCATCAAACAGATTCATTGCCAAAATCATCGGGTCTTCATAAGTCTGGGATTCAATTGTGGAAATCTTGCCATAGTTGCCAATCTTATCCAGATTCACGAATTTAAATGTAAACTTACGGTTTTTTCCCTGGGCCAGAAAACTGCGATATTTACCTGCCAGAAAATCCACCAAAAATGTTTTACCGTTGCCCGGTTCACCGACAAGAACAAAGGCCATTTCCTTGGAGGAACCATTTTCGGCCGCATCTTTAACATATGAAACGAAACTGTTGATCTCATCATACATGCCGATAACGTGTTTGGCGCCATTGCGGAAAATCTCAAAGTCATAAGTTGTCTTGCCGTTCACAACCACTTTTTTGATTTCACTCTCCAGGATCATGCGGGAGACGCTCTGGAAAGCATTTTCAAACCGCAACTTGCCGTCCTTGACGGCGGTCATATGCTGGTGAAGCGTGCTTGAATTTTTAGGCATTTTTCCTCCCATCGTATATGGTTGTTAAAAAATCGTTTTTCAGATGTTGGCCCAAGCTGCCGGTTTTCGATTTTCTTACAATTCAAACTTCTTATTCAGACAATAACAACTGGGGGATGCTGTTCTCACCTTCGGGCAGGAAAATACAGGCTGGAATATCGAAATCTATACTATCTACAAGTCGCTTTTTACCCTAACGCCTCTTGTTCCCTACCCATAGGAGTAATCATCAATCCAGCTTTGGCAACAAAGATATCGTAAAAATTAACGCCTTTTTGACGTTATGTTGTCCTATTTTTTGGCATCTTTATCCTATTTTTATCCTATTTTATAGATATTCTGCTCACCGGTGGATCATTTCGCTTAACAGCCAATTCTTGGCGATACGGCTAAGTTCTAATAATTGCTTTATTTTCGCATATAATCAGACCATTGCGAAGGCGGGTCAAACCATATTCGGTCGTGTGAATCGGTCCATCCCTTACAACACATCTACATGTATAGATGCAAAAACGATACCATTGGTATCAAAATATTCAATTAAATCGCATGATAAAGGTTCAATTCTAAAAACAAATGGTATCAGTGCTCAGGTGTCAGGTGTCAGGGCTGCTCACATCTTTTCAGAACCTGAAATTTATACGGAATCGC
>JASFGH010000437.1:0-3879 GCA_050123865.1 Desulfobacterales bacterium
TCCGGTTTCAACAATTCGGCCCCTGTTCATAACGATGATTCGATCCGCATGGCGTACGGTCGATAACCGGTGGGCCACCACCAGAGCCGTTCTGTTTTTCATCAGTTTTTCAAGGGCCTGTTGAATCCATAATTCAGTTTGCGAATCAATATAGGAGGTGGCTTCGTCAAACAGTATCAGCTCGGGATTGCGGGCAAACGCCCGGGCAATTGAAATCAGTTGTCGCTCACCGCTCGAGAGGGATGTCGCTCCCCCGGAAAGCACGGTGTCAAGCCCCTCGGGCAAGCGTTCAAGTAAACTGTTGCAGTTGGCGGCTTCAACGATGCGCTGCATTTTTTCCTCGGTCAATTGCTGGCCATTGTCAAATATGTTTTCGCGGATGGTGCCGGAAAACAGAAACGGCTCCTGCATCACCAGTGCTATTTTATGCCGAAATTCAGCGGCATCAAATTCCCTGAGGTCCACATCGTTAATCAGAATACGACCCGCCGTCGGGTCATAAAACCGGGGAATCAGGTTAACCAGTGAGGTCTTACCGGCGCCGGTTGGGCCGACTACGGCCACCGTATCGCCGGCTTTTATGCGCAACGATATGTTATTGAGCACCTTTTCGTCGCCAATATAGCTGAAGGAAACATCCTCAAGGCGGATTTCATGGATATGGTCCAAACTCGGCAAGTCCGGTCGAAATCGGTCTTTTGGCAGGCTATGCTGTGTATCCAGGATCAACAATATCCGCTCAGCTGAAGACATCGCATTTTGTAAGATATTGTATTTTTCAGCCAGGTCCCTAATCGGCCTGAAAAACATCTTGATATATGAAATGAATGCTACCAGGGTTCCCAGACTGAGGGCATCCGCGAGCACGCGGCTGCCGCCATAGAAAATGACAACAGCAATGGCAACGACCCCCACCAGCTCGATGATGGGCATAAAGATGGCCAGTACGTGAATCTGTCGCATCCCGGCCTGGTAATTTTCATGGTTCAGGCGCCTGAATTTCTGGTAGTTTTTCGATTCCTGCACGAACAGCTGTATAACGCCAATGCCCTCGATGGTTTCAGCAAAACGGGTGTTGATTTCGGCCAGCTTAATTCTCAGTGTTCGAAAAACGTCCCGGGCTTTAACCGAAAATATGGCCGAAGCGTAAAAAACGATGGGCAGGACCGCAAAAGATGCCAGGGCAAGCTTCCAGTTGAGAACCAACATGATGGCGGCGATCCCGATTAACAGGAAAATGTCTTTGAAAACCAATGAAATGACCGAGGTAAATAATTCATGCATGTTCTGGACATCATTGGTCAGTCGGGTGACCAGGCGACCCACCGGATTACGCGTAAAAAATTCGATGGCCAGATTCTGCACGTGGGTATAAAGTTTCATCCTCAAATCATGCATGATCATGTGACCGCAGTATTCCATAATCATTTTCTGGCTAAAATTGAGAATGAAATTAACAAAGACGATGGCCAAAAAGACGAGCGTCATTTTGCCCAGGCCGGCCACATCATTCTGTCGTAACATTTTCAAATCGGATGTTTCGATCTTCTTAAGGGCGTCAAATGAAATGATCGCTGTGCGGCCTTCCAATTGGAATAAAGCGCTATATTTTTCGACCACTGCGCGTTGTCGCGGATCCTCCAGATCCAACTTCAGGTATCTTTTTGGATGCCCGTCACCCTGAGAATTGGCCGTTTTCGCTGACGATGTTTGCGGGACGATGTAGTGGTCAATGGCAATCTTGGTCACGTAGGGCAGCGCAAGATCCAGGGCGGTTATGCCCAAAATCAACAGGATGGAATACAAGATCAGGCTGCGGTAGGCGCTCACAAACGGCAGCAGTCTTTTCAGCAGCCTGCGGTCATAGGGCTTGCCCAGTTGTGCTTCTTCAAAATATCCATAATCAGGATGCATTCAGGTCCTCTTCCAATTCCTGTAGCCGAAAGGCTTTAGCATAATATCCATCGGTTGCGATCAAATCCTGGTGAGTGCCCTGTTCGGTGATGTGACCCTGCTCAAGAGTGATAATCTGATCCGCAAAACGCACGGCCGAGATACGATGGGATACGATGATGATTGTTTTCTGGCCGATCATCGTTTTAAGTGTTTCGACAATGGCATTGCCGGTTGCAAGATCCACCTGGCTGATGGGGTCATCCAGGATGAGTATCCCGGCGTCCTGGTTGAATGCACGTGCCAGCGCAATACGCTGTTTTTGACCGCCGGATAGGATTACCCCTTTTTCACCGACAATGGTGTCATACGCATTCGGAAAGGCCTGGATCGTATCATAAAGGGCAGCTTCTTGAGTAACTTGTTGCAGGCGGGATTCTGCGATCAACGGACCGTCAAAAATGATGTTTTCCCTGATGGTCCCGGCAAACAGAAAAGGCTCCTGGGGCATGAAGGCAATATGCGATCTTAAGTTGTCAATGGTTAACCTCCGGACGTCCTGGCCGTCAACGCGAATGCTGCCCCGGGTCACCTCATATTGTCTGGGTATCAGGCTCACCAGAGTCGTTTTTCCACTGCCCGGAGGGCCGACGATACCCAGAACGCTGCCCGGCTCAACCGTCAGCGTTATCCTTGAAAGAGCCAGTGGGCTGCCATTACCGTTGAGTTTATAACGGAAAGCAACATTTTCAAAGACGATGCGGCCCTCAAACCGTCTCAGCGGCTCCGCTTGCTGATCATCCTCTATCTCCGGACGGGTTTCCAGAATTCGATTCAGGCGATCCAGTGACGCCCGCCCGCGTTGAATCAAGTTGGTCACCCAACCCAATGCCATCATGGGCCAGGTCAATAAACCCAGATAGCTGATGAAAGCCACAAAGTCTCCGGGTGTTATCGTTTGAGCGATGGTCTGGCGACCGCCCAGATACAATACGATGGCCAGACTTAAATTGGTGAACAGCAACATCAGCGGGAAAAAGGATCCCACGATTTTGACTAGGCCCAAATTTTCTTTGACATACACTTTAGAAACGGCGTCAATTCGGTTTGCCGCCTTTTCTTTATGATTATGGGCCTTGATGATGCGAATTCCTGAGAAGCGTTCTCGAATGACCTCGGTCAGGTCCGAAAAAGAGGCCTGAACGCGTTGATAGCGCTGGTGCATTTGTTTGCTGAAAAATTTGGTGCTGATCGTGATCAACGGCATCGGGATCAATACAAAAAGCGTCAGGGTAACGTTGATATAGAGCATGAAACCGATGGCGGCGGCACCCAGTACGATAGCATCATTCATGGCGACCAGACCCATTCCGGTTGCCATGCGAACCTGTTGGATATCATTGGTGGCATGCGCCATCAGATCGCCGGTCGGAGTGCGATCAAAAAAAGATGCCGAAAGAGTCTGAATATGGGCAAACAGGCGGTTACGCAAACCTTCCTCAACGCGTCGCGATGTGCCCAGCAGACAGCGACGCCAGACATATCGAAAAATGCTTATCAATATGGCAATAACGGCCATGTACATTGCGTACAGCATCAATTGGTCCGTTTCGATTTGCAAGGCGGTCAGGCCATCAACCGACCATTTGATAATGCGGGGTATGAATAGCTGCAGCACGTCAACGACAATCAAGCTGAGCAAGCCAATTGCAATTTTCAAGCGATTTTCTCTAAGGTAGGGTTTGATCAGGGCTAAGAATTTCATAAATGGTTCTTCAACCTGCTGATTTTTATAACAAATTGAAAATAAACGGATTTCTTTCTTGCGTTGACTTCATCGAAGTCGGTTGTTATTGTAACTTTTATGCAATCAGGATGTATCGTCGAATATATAGACCGCCAGAAAATAATGTGTGCGATTGTCCTTGAAGTCAAGAACCAGCGGCTACGGTTGTTAACGGAAAACAATCGAGAGGTCAACCTTTC
>JASFGH010000438.1:0-3875 GCA_050123865.1 Desulfobacterales bacterium
TAATCTTCAAATGTAAAGCGCTTCATCGGTTTCCTTTCTTAAACGAGTAGACAAAAACAACTCGGCTATTTAGATTCATTGTTTTCACTCGTTCTGTCAGGCAAAAAAAGCCGTTTTGAATAATTTTTCTATATTTCCTTTGTGAGCGTTGCCCCCCGTCGCTAAAGCTATGGCGCGGCAGGCGGCTTTGCGTGAGGATTTATCTTTTTATAGCTGGACTTCTTCATCCTCCGGTGGCGCCTTAATTACGATCGCCCGCAATGATTCTGTGTCACTCAAATTCCAGGTGGTATGCTGTTCGCCGGCGCCGACAAATACGACTGAACCCGGTCCGATTTCTCTTTTTTCTTCTATGGTTTGCGCCATTCCTTTGCCCGAGAGCACAAAGATAACTTCTTCCTGATCGGGATGAACGTGTTTCTTATGGACATGCCCGGGCAGCCATTCGGTAATTTTGACTTTTACCTTTTTGGCCCCGACGGTCTGGGGATTGACAAGTTCTTTGGTCAGCCCCCAGGCGACTTTTTCAAATTGGATATCTTTTTCTCTCAAAATTTTTGCCATAATTGTTTCCTTTAATAGTTACGCGGCTATCTGGAAAGCCCCAGTTGAATACACTCGATACGCATCTCACCACGAAGATCACGAAGGAGCTACACATTAAATTAACATTGCCTCTTTGTGTCCTTCTTGCTCTTCGTGCACTTCGTGTTAAAGCACAATTGTAAATAAGAATCTATTCTGATTCTAAGAATTGAGCAGCCCATTCCAGATCCAGGGCCGTCAGGCAGGCTTTGGTGGGCACGCCATCTTGATCCCAGCCCAGAAGTTGATAGTATATTTCAACGGCTTCCTTATGGGCCGCGGGGTCGATTTTAATGCCTTTTAGCGGTCCTTCTTGCGGGGCGCTGTAAAAGCGTTCCGGCAGCCGGTCATCATCCCGTGTGAATCCTTCCCGCAGGTTAAATATGCGCATAAGCGTCATGCCGCGTTCAACCGCCTTCATCAGTTTCCAGGTGGTTGCCGGCCAGCCGGTGACGGCCTCAACGGCGTCTCTGAGTTCGCTGATGTTCCAGGGCACAAAACTACAGACGCCCAGAGAATTGGGCATTTCTTTATAAAGGCCCAGTTCATATACCATACGGGCTTTACGCGGGCTCAATTCGGTTGGCGCCAGATCCTGCGCCAGGTGGATGCGCTCCCAGTTATCCATCAGGCTGGGAAGGGTATTGTCAATCGGGCCGGTGACATGGTCGGCGCCGACGGCATGCACGCTGTAGTGAATACTGAGCCCCTGGTTTAAGCGCGGCGCGTGATAGGGCAGCTCCAACCCTTTTACCTGCATGGCATACTGGAGGGTATTTTTCCCGATGATTTCAGCCGCCTTTTTGGAGCCGCCAGATAGTATATCTCCGATGCCCTCACGCCTGGCAATTTTTTCCACCAATGTCAGCATTGCTTCCACATTGCCGAAATTAAGTTGCAATCCATCGACCTCTGCCGGGGTTAAAAGACCGTTTTCAAAACATTCCATAGCAAATGCAATGGTCGCACCGGTTGAGATGGTATCGATGCCATAGCGGTTGCAGATTTCATGGGCTTTGCAAATGGCCTTCAGGTCATCAATCAAAAGGTTGGGTCCAAAGGAAGCCAGGGTCTCATATTCCGGTCCGCCGTATATGGAATCAATCGGCCAGGGAGCATGATCGACGCCAATCTTCTTTTTACACTTAATGGGGCAATTGAAGCAGCCTTCCATGCCGGTTCCAAATTCACGCATGACGGCAACGGCACTGATTTTATCCACCTGGGGGAATTTTCCGCCGGCAAAGTTGCGAATCGGCAAATTGCCGACGGTTTCAAATGCATCCATGGCACCACCGGTGCCGTATTGTTTAAACGGAGAATTTTTATATTTTCCCCCCATGATGCGATTTAGGGCCCGGATTTTTTCTGAATCGGCCGCCGCCGGCCGTTGGCTCCCCTTTACGACAACGCCTTTGAGACCTTTTGAACCCATCACCGCCCCGAGACCGCAGCGGCCGAAGGCATGCCGGCAATCTGCGATGATATTGGCCAGGCGCACGCCATTTTCACCACTGGGCCCGATCAATGCCGTTCGATATTTTTTTTCAGTCAGATCATGCTGAAACCACTCCATGCTGTCGCCAACCTCAGCGCCCCAGATTTTAGCGGCATCCCGGATTTCAACCGTATCATCGTGAACCCACAGATAGACCGGTTTATTGGATTGGCCTTCGATGATGATGGCGTCGTAGCCGGCGCGGCGCAGTTCGACACCCCACATGCCACCGGCTTCGGACTCGCCGCAGGCACCGGTCAACGGGGATTTGGCGCCTGCACTGCAGCGCCCGGTTCCAATCACATCGTGCCCGGTTAAGAGCCCCATTGCAAATATCAGTTTATTTTCAGCGCCCAAGGGATCGGCTTTGGCAGGGATTTCGGTCAGCAGGGTGTGCATAATGATGCCGCGTCCCCCCAGGTAACGCTGGTAATAGGTCTCCTCCGGTTTTTCGATGGTAATATCCCCGTTTGTCAGATTGACCCTCAGAAGCTTACCTGAATACCCAAATCGGCTCATACTTTCCTCATTTCGTTTGACAAGCAGTTGCCGGGTATTATACACAATTTTACAATTGTGTAAAGTATGCACAAATGTGCATAATCTTTAATCTTGGAGGAAATCATGGAAGACAAAATGGCGGTTTTGGGTACCGGGGCAATCGGCAGCAGCGTCGGAGCCGACCTAACGAAGGCCGGTTATGACGTGATGCTCATTGATCAGTGGCCGGCGCATGTCGAGGCAATGAAAGCCGATGGTTTGCGCGTCACCATGACCGATGAAGACTTACACACACCGGTTAATGCCATCCATATTTGCGAGTTGGCGACCCTGACGGACCCGTTCGATATCGTTTTTCTGACCGCCAAATCATATGACAGCTGCTGGATGACCGAGCTCATCAAGCCGTATCTGAAACCCGACGGCGTAATCGTATCGCTGCAGAACAGTCTCAATGACGAATTGATTGCCCCCATCATCGGCCCCACAAGGGATGTGGGCTGCGTGGTTGAGCTGTCGGCCGAGGTTTTCGAACCGGCTAAGGTGAAACGCAACACCACCCATACCGGCACCTGGTTTGCGGTGGGTGAGCTGCACGGCAGGATCACCCCTCGAGCTGAGAAACTGGCCCAGATCCTCAGTTGTGTTGGAAAAACCGATATTACCACCAACATCTGGGGCGCCAAATGGACCAAATTAATTGCCAACTGTATGCTGCAGGCACCGATCGGGGTTCTGGGTCTCTACGAAAAGGAGGCCACCGATATTCCGGAAGTATTTGATTTCTGTATCCAGCTCGGCCGTGAGGCGATGGAAGTCGGTACCACGCTGGGATATACGATCGAGGCCATTTACGGCCTGAGCGCAGAAGAATTCAGGGGCTCAACCGATGAGGTTCTGAAAAAAAACCTTCGAACCCTGGTCAGCCACATGGGCCAAGAAGCGCGCAATTCCGTGCTGCAGGATCATCTCAAAGGCCGTTACAGTGAAGTCGAGCAATTAAATGGTCTAATCGTCAAAAAAGGGAAAAAGGCCGGCGTTGCCACACCGCTGAATGCGGCCATCACGACCCTGACCAAACAGATCCAAATTGGAGAATTGAAACCGGATCGCTCCAATCTTGAACTGCTGAAAACACTGATGGCTGAAACTCGATCATAGAGCGAATTTTTTATTCATTCACTGCTGGAATAACCATTGAACACACCAGTCACTTTGTAACGGGAGGAGGTGATCAAACCCCAGAAGAAGCAAAACCAACCTGAAATTCAACCACGATATAATCAAGGAG
>JASFGH010000439.1:0-3874 GCA_050123865.1 Desulfobacterales bacterium
TCTGGCCGTCGATTCACGAATACTTTCAATTTCCATAAAATGGGAGACAGGTCCCATGGGAACAGAAATGCAGTCACCCCCGCCGGAAGATACCCGTCGGGTTGAAACCACCAAAATATTAAAGCGTCAATGGTTGTCAAAGAATGTATTCGAAATCGAACTGAGTCGTCCGGCAGCTTTTGAGTTTAAAGCCGGTCATACGATTCGTTTTATCCGCCAGTCAATAGAAAGATATTATTCTCTGCTTTCCTCACCGAACGACGCTAATTTAGAGCTCTGCGTCCAAAACGTGCCTGAAGGTCGTTTTTCTCCAATCCTTGCCAATGCCGAGATTGGCTCCCAATTTGAATTTACCGGTCCACACGGATATTTCACTTTTAAGCCTTCGCAGCGTGCTCCCGTCTTTGTGGCCACCGGCACCGGGATTGCACCTTTTGTGTCATTTGCGCGGTCCGGCATAAAGAACTTTGCCCTTTTTCATGAGGCCAGGGCCGCTGAGGAATTATACTATCAATCTTATTTTAAAAAAATTAAATCAGCTTATCATCCGTGTTTGCCATTGTCGCAAGCCGCGGTGCCGAAACCCGAAGGAATGTTTCAGGGTCATGTAGCTGATTGTATCACTGCCAATCTACCGCCCAAAACATATGATTTTTATTTATGCGGGCACGATGAGATGATTCGCAGTGTCACCCTGCTGGTAGATGACCGTTATCCAGGATCATATGTTTATACGGAAGTATTCTTTTAATATGACATTTGGAGAATAAAGAACGCATGGGGATTTTAGGAATTCTGACCTGTGAGATTCTGGAACTGGAATTTGCCAGACTTCTGGCTGCGGACAAAGACGTGGGCCGCATTACCGTTCTTGAAGATGACCGCTCCGCTCACCTGATTGCAGCGCTTGAATCCTTCAAAAAAGACAACTTAAAACCAATCCCGCACCTTGAGGCATTTACCCCTGCTGCCGAAGAGCCGCTGGAAGTTTTGGTCGGTGTTTTAGAATTGGCCCTGCATAATCGCAAACAAACCCTTCAACAGGGCTTAATTGAGGCTTCAGCTGCCATTGGGCCCCATGTGGATGCCCTGGTGCTTGGATATGGTTTGTGCGGTAACGCCTTGGAAAAACCCAAAGATCTGCTATCCGGGGCCGGGGTTCCCATTTTTATCCCCATGGATGAGGATCATCCGGTTGATGATTGTATCGGTCTGCTGATCGGCGGGCGTGAACGCTATTATGAGGAGCAATGCCAGGTTGCAGGGACGTTTTTTATGATACCGGGCTGGACAACCCATTGGCAGCGCATGTTTGAACAGGAGTTTGGCAACCTGAGCCCCGAAATGGCCAAAAGGCTGTTCAAGCACTACGAACGGTCGCTTTTGATTTCGACACCCATTATGTCCCTTGAAGAGATGACACAAAATTCAAAGGCCTTTAATGAGTTGTTCGGCCTGCGTACCGAAGTGTGCAATGGTACTCTCAGCATTCTCCAGAAGACCTGGAATACGGCCAAAACATACCTGCATTCAACCATTGATTGACACGGATTCGTCTTGATTTGCGTTTGTTTAAAAAACCCGTCTGTATGTGTCCCTCCGACGCTTTGTCTCTTGCTAAAACCATCTTTTTTCTATAAAAAAATCAACTATTAGACGATTTCTATCTGTCAGGGGATCGTGTAAAAAATTTAATATGCATTTGAATGGCCCTCTTTCATTCTAATTGGGGTCAAGCCTGTAACTTGTATAGTTGATTAAATGCCCGAGGAAACCAAAACAAAGCGGTTTATTTATCCAACTCAGGGCGTCTGCCCACCTGAGATTCATTTTCAGCTCATCGGCGGCCATCTTGAGGAAATCCGTTTTGTGGGCGGTGGCTGCCCGGGCAACGCTCAGCTGGTGGCGCGTCTTTTAGAAGGAAAACCATTGGCAGAAGCCCTGAAATACCTGATTGGTATAGACTGTCGCAATGGAACTTCCTGCCCCGATCAACTAGCTGCCGCGGTTACCGCCGCTGAAAACGGCAACCTAAAGCCCGCCGAATCGTTTCGGATTCATACCGACCCTTCGAACAGACACCGGGTCGGCCTTATCAGTGCCACAGAAGGCAACCCCGCTGTCTTACAGCAAATCATTCAACACATGCATAACAGCGGCATAGAAACGTACTATTGCGTTGGAAACCTGACGGGGAATTCTGACCAAAACAAGGATTTGATTCAGAAAATACGACAACACAAGATTATCTCCATCCAGGGGGAAAACGACTGGCGCTATGCCCGGGCTCAAGAGAAAAAAAGCATGCCGCCACTCGAACAAAAAGAAAGGGATTGGCTGCTGCGCATGCCCCAGGTGCTGCGCTTTCATATGAAGCAAAAAACAGGGATTGTCTTTTTCGGTGATTACATTCAAAAGCTTCCCGATTATTCCGACTTTGAATCCTTTGCACTGGAAATGAATATGGTGTGTGGGTTGACCGATTTCATGCAGGATGAAACCGTTTTCCCTGCACTGGAGGCGATGATACCCCAATTTGACGCCGATATTATTATTTTTAGCCAGCTCAAAAAATGGGGACACTGGCATATCGCTGATAAGGATTTCATCAGTCTCGGTCCGGCATGGGACACAAAGGGATTATCCTGGGCTCTGCTGGAAATTGATGATGAAAAGATCGAATTTAAGATCATGAAGGCCGAAACCGAAGGGGGATGATTTTGACACAACCCGTGTTGGTGGATGTGCTGTTGACTGATTTTCGCCAATGAATTGCCTGCGTCTATATGGCGGAATCGGTAAAGGTTTTACCGCAAGACATCCAAAAAATCATCGAAGTGCATGAGTGGGATATGCGCACCCGTGAAGGGGTGCAGCGCTTTCGAGAACTGAAGGCTAAGTCCCTGCCCAGCGTTGCTTTGGATGGCGACCTGGTTTATGAAGCCCTTATCCCCATGCAGGAAGAGCTCATCGACGAAATCCGCAGACGGTATAAGGAAAAGAATCAAGATGAATAATCTCTATTTAGAAGATGTGAACATTGAAGGCTTTAAATCCTTTTCCGAAGAAACCAACATGAGCTTTCAGCCCGGCATCGGCGTCATTATTGGAAATAACGGCGTCGGAAAATCCAATATCCTGGATGCAATTGTTTGGGCGCTGGGCGAAAATGATCTGGGCCGCATCCGCTGTTATGAAAAACAAGAGTTGTTTTTTGCCGGCAGCAAGGACTATCCGCCGGCACCCAAAATTCGGGTGGAGCTGTTTCTTAAGCAGGGGGACAAAAAAGACGCCCCCGGCATCCAACTGGCCCGTGAAAAAACTCAAAATGGGAAAAATCACTACTGGATTGATAAAAACCGCTATGAACGCGAAGCCTATCGCCAAAAATTAGACGCCTATCATCTGAAGCATTGTCTATCAACCATTATCCGGCAGGAACAAATTAACGACATCCTTCAGCTGGAGCCCTGGCAGCGGTTTGACAACATTCGGCAAATGCTGGATCTGCATTCCGAAGCAGAAGCGGTTGGATGCCTCCAGGATATGATCGGTCCTTTATTTAAGCGCTATATGTCCTATCTGATACCGCTCGGTGAGGTTCAACTGGAGGTGGTTGCAAAAAATGGGCACCGGGGATTGGAGATCGAAGTCAATCTTCCGGGCAATCGCTTGCGCAGGGCGCACCAATTGTCCGGCGGCGAAAAATCCATTACGAGTCTGGCCCTGAAGCTGGCGATATTTCATCAACTTGAAAGCCCCTTTTTTCTGCTGGATGAAGTAGAGCCCTCCCTGGACTATACCAACCACAAGTCGATGCAGGCCTTTCTCAAAGATGTTGCCGACAGCAAACAGTTGATTATGATTACCCACC
>JASFGH010000440.1:0-3850 GCA_050123865.1 Desulfobacterales bacterium
ATTCATGATGTCATCGGCTTTTGCGGCGGCGTTACGACGAATAATGTCTTTTAATGTTTTTTTGCCGAAAGGTCTGTTGTTTATATCGAATGTTTCCCAGATGCCGTCGGTTCCCAAAAAAATGATCTGTCCCTCGGCCAGACCGGTTCGCAGGTTTTCTTCATACTGATAATCTTCGTCCCAGCCCAGCGCCAGGCCGGATCCATAAAGCTCTTCAAAGCGATCGCCTACTGGATCATACAGCAATGCGGCATCATGACCGGCACGAACCCATTTCACCAGATGATTTTGCCAATCGACCATTAGATAAAGAAGGGTGGTAAACCTGCCGGTATCATAAATATCCAGTGTTAGATCACGGTTGGCGTCCGTAACAATCTCAGAAAGCGTTCCCGGCTGGGCCGAGCGGCTGCGGATCAGCGCACGCGCAGTCGTCATCAACAGGCCGGCGGCGATCCCGTGACCGGATACATCACCGATGACCACATTTAAGACGCCGTCAGCTGTTTGATCAACTCTGAGAAAATCGTAAAAGTCGCCTCCGGTCTTGTTGCAATATATGCTTTTAGCAGCGATATCGAGACCTTTTACAGCGGGTAAAGCTTTGGGCAGGAGGTTCTGCTGGACTTCCTCTGCCACCTCCAACGCACTGAGCATACGGTTGTTACCAATTGCCAAGTCGATCAGATGGGTTACGGACCTGGCCGTATTCACAACGGTGTTGATGACGTCCGTGTCAAATTTTTTGAGCCCGTCTTGCTTGTTAAATGCAATGATCGAGACATCGCCCTCAGCGTAATTAATATAATTGGTAATGGCAAAGCCTAAAAATGATTTAACACGCTCATCAAACGGGTGCGCTTTTTCAAAATCGGCCTGGGGCATGGAATCCGGTCGGGTGGCCGTAGCCACACAGCCGTAAATATCGCACTCGGCTTTGCGCGCTGCCCAGATCGGCGCTGACGAGGCTTCCGGGACCTGGATGTATTCTGATTTTAACAGCTTATGGCTGTTCCCCTTAAAGACATAACCGGCCAAGTTGCCTTCTTGATCTTCTCGGGTGATGAAAACGCCCTGGTAGCCCTCTTTTAAGATAAGCAAAGCTAGCCGATCATATATATCATTCTTTTTTACAAGCTCGTTGATGGAATTGATTACTTCGCGGCTAAATCCGCGAATAGCTGTCAGGCTGATATCCATTGCTTTACGCGATGATATTTCATCCAACCATATAAGAACGTGACCGCCTTCCCCGACCTTTGTTTTGATCTGATACCATTTGCCGGTGGCTTTCGAGTTTAATTCTAACGGCTCGGTCTGCCACTTTGCGCGGATGTCATCGGTGGCTTTTAGAATGGTTTCGGCTTCGGATTTTTCAAACAAATCATCTAATTTTTTAATCCGATGTTTTTTAAAAAGCTTTTTGGTATTGCCGGCGGTTGCCACCACCCAGCCCTCATTATCGATCACAAATACCGGGTCCTGGCGCTCTGCCGGTAGTTGGCAGAGGATATCCATGTCTTTGTTTTTAAATTTTATGGAGGCCTTGGCGAAACCCTGCACGAAAAGCGGTACGATATACGGAACTGCTGAAAACCAGAGGCCATTGCCCTGAAGGGTATTGATGGTGGCACCGATTAAAAATGCCACCAGATAGGTGATCGGGCTAATAAGTTCTTTAGCGAGATATTTTAGTAGAAGTGAAATGCGCGGCGGCATTTGACGGGCCCTCCGGGACATGATCTTTCAGCCGGTGACCAGGGAATGATGATTATAGCAGTATTCATTATACATTCCGGCCCTGTGATTCGAATGACAATTTATTCCGTATCAGAATTGAATAATTTGTGAAATGCGTTGCTGGAAATAAAAGGGCAAACGGTCTGGAAGTCGGCTTAAATAAATCTTTGCCTTTAGTTTTCAGGTGGCTCGATGCTGATTTGATCTCCGCATCTAATTTTTCCCTCCATGAGCACCCTTGCAAAAACGCCCTCCCGTGGCATAATGCAATCGCCAGCCTTATAGTAAATGGCGCACCGGTTGTGACATTCTTTTCCGATCTGAGTAATTTCAACCAGGGCATCGGATCCCAGTCGAACCCGGGTGCCCACCGGGATGTTTTTCCAGTCGATGCCGGTGGTGGCGATATTTTCGGCAAAATCACCAAAGGTCACATCAAGGCCTGATTGGCGGGCTTTATCGATTTCTTCAGATGCTAAAAAACTGACCTGCCGATGCCATTTGCCGGCATGTGCATCGCCGTCCAGACCGTGTTCCTTTTTTAAATAGGCCTCAGCAACTGAAGCTTTGCGCGTTCCTTTTTTATTGCTGGTCGCAATCGACACGATTTTCATTTGTTCCCCTAAATCAATTTTAGTATAACGCTATAAACAATTACCTATTAAAATATGGATTATACCGCTTGTCATTATAATGTTTCGAAAAAAGGATGGCGGCATAAGTGTTGTTGCAAACAAAACGTCCTACAATCGGAACCTTTTTTTAGCAACGACTATAAAAGTAAGCCTTTTGTTGCTTATCATCAACACTTTTTAACGTAAACTGGTCTTAGAAGCATTAGATTTTGGTCGAGAGCAAGGCGCGAGGAGGAGAAAGAGCGCAGCGTACATTTCGTACGTTAGCGACTTTCGAAGACGAGCAACACAGCTCTCGGGCAAAAGATGAGGGTTTTAAGACCAGTTTAATTGCCGATTAGAAAGATACCATAAGTAGCCCGAACATTGGGTAAAAATTTGATGATCTTTCCGTACCGATTCTGCGAATGGGTATTGATGGCCACCTCTTTTAGAATTTTCAGGCCGACTTCTTCAATAAATTTCCGGAAATCTTTAATCGTAATCACCCGGATGTTGGGTGTGTTGTACCACTGATACGGCAGTTGTTTGGTGACCGGAGCGTATCCGGTATATAGCAGCTGCATGCGGCAGGCCCAGTGGCTGAAATTGGGAAAACTGACGATGCCTCTTTTGCCAATACGCATGATTGCCCGGATAAGATTATCCGGCGCATAAACCTGCTGCAGGGTCTGGCTCAGGATTACATAATCAAAAGACAGATCGGGATAATCCAAAACTTCCGCATTGATGTCGCCCTGCAAAACCGTTAACCCCTTTTCAATACAGGCGGCTACTTTATCTTCTTCAAGTTCGATGCCGGAGCCGTGCACCTGCTTGTTGTTGATTAAAAAGCGCAGCAGCTCGCCGCTGCCGCAACCCAGATCGAGCACGCGGGATCCCGGATCGATCCAGGAAGCGATAATCTGAAGATCATAGCGCATAGCATTATTTTGAGTTTTCGCGGCAGACACGTTCTAAGAACCCTCTGATCAGAGTTGTCAAGCGCTCACTGGGCAGCAAAAAGGCGTCGTGACCCCATTCGGCTTCGATTTCAAGAAAACTGACATCCAGCCCGTTTTTCTTCATAGCCTTCACCATTGATCTGGATTGATAGGTGGGATAAAGCCAGTCAGACGTAAACGAGACCACCAGAAATTTGGCTCTGGCTTTTGCAAAAGCTTTCACCGCCGATCCGTCACCATACTGCTTTTCCATGTCGTAATAATCGGCAGCCTTGGTAATATACAAAAAGGAGTTGGCATCAAATCGATCCACAAATTTTTTGCCTTGATACCGCAGGTAACTTTCCACCTGAAAATCCGCATTGAAATTAAATGAAAAGTCACTTTTATCCTGCAACCTGCGGCCGAATTTCAATCGCATGGATTCGTCGGACAAATAGGTGATGTGACCGATCATGCGCGCCACCGCCAATCCGAGGTTGGGTTTAGGACCATAGTAGTAGTTTCCATTATTCCATGCCGGATCGGCCA
>JASFGH010000441.1:0-3845 GCA_050123865.1 Desulfobacterales bacterium
CGGCCCGAGACCACAGCGGTAAAAAATATCTGCCCGGTGCGGAAACCGAAGCTTATGTATTAATCGAACCCCATAAAAAACCGACTGTGGCTGCCATCCGTAAAGAACGATCTCATGAAACCGCACCAATTTTAAAACAGGATGAGCGACCGCTTGCATTAATTTCATCATTCGATTTGATAACTCCCGATAGCCAAGATGTTTGTGCAACCGCTACCCCTTGGCGGGCCGGGTCACGCCGTTTAAACAGCCATGAACACCTTTTCACCGGGGGGTGTTTAGCAGTTGAAATGCGCCTTTCATCTCCGGCATATATTTTTCTGGTCGGCCAGGATCCCACCGGGGATTTAACGCGAATGTTTCCATCCAGTTGCCCGGACTTTCAAACGATTGATGCCTTTATCGAGCCCGGAAAACGGTTCCAGTTTCCACCCCTTTTTGACCGTCGGGCCCGAATACTGGAACTTGAAGGCACACCCGGATTGGAAAGGGTTTATGCCATTGCCATCACCGCACCGGATCTGGCAACCCGGTTCGGATACCAGCTCGACGGACTTCAGGGATTATGTCAATCCGGCAAAAGCTTTCCTGAAATGCTTTCAGCCGGAGGTGGCTGGCAGTCGCATGAACGTATAAATCGATGGCAACGGTACTTAAAACGCCTCGCCACTCAATATCCTGAAAAGGTGCAGTGGAAGGAATTCCGCTTCTGGCATGATCGGCCATTGTAGACAATGAGCGAGAGAGGATGTTTCGAAGATGAACCCTGCGAGCACGTTCACGAAATTAATCATTTGTCTTTTCCTGCTGGGATATGGACAGCTTGTTTTTGGCGCAGTCAAAGGCAAAACGCCGGATCTTGAAGCGCGCTGGAAACATTACCTGGAATCGGATGCCAGCAAAACACCAACTTCTCAATTCCCGTATGAGAGCTGTTTCAAAACCGCGGCCCAAAAGCACGATCTGCCCCTATCGCTTCTGCTCGCGGTTGCGCGCGGGGAATCTAACTTTAATCCAAATGCAAAATCAGATCGCAACTGTCATGGCCTGATGCAAATCCAATGGCCTGTAACCGCAAAATATCTTGGAATTTATCGCCTGTCGGCCTTGTACGATCCATGCACCAACATCAACGCCGGCGCACGCTACCTCAAGGAACTGCTGGATCGCTATGACAATAATCTACACCTGGCTTTGGCAGCTTATAACTATGGACCGAATCGAATTGACAAATCTCCAGTTTCAAGTCAAATCCCCGCGGGCGCTAAGTGGTACAGCGGCTATATCTTCCATCATTTGGAAAAAATCATGCAGGGGGGTTTCGCTAACAAATCCGCCACAGCCAACCGACAATCACCCTACATTCCCCAAAAGCATATACCCATCATCACCTTTACCCGGCCATATCGGGCTGCCGGGTTATACGATCACCTTCGAAAACGGGCTCCGGACCTGGATATAGAATGGTATCGTACGGGCTTAGGCCGCTATCAAGTGGTGATGCACTACGCAGACAAACAAGCGCTTCAACAGGGTAAAACAAAATTGAGGAGTCTGGGGATAAGCGTTAAATGACTTGTAAACCTTTTTGGATTTGTGTCCGTCAAAAGATTTTGAAAGCCCATGAAACAAGATGACCAGATCCTCTGAAAAGCGATCGCGTACCGAACCTTACAAACGCCGACATTTCTGCATCTTGCACTGTTCAGGCGAATGAATTGGCGGGGTCGTAATGGCCGACAACAAAAAACAGATCAAAGGATTGCTTTCGTATTTACTGTGGCTGCTGCTGCTCTTGGCCATGGTCTCCGGTGCGCGGGGTGAGGACCGGGCACTGTTGATCGGTGCTGGCCGCTATGCCCAATTTGATGAAAAACTCAATGGCGTTAGCCTGGATATCGACATGATGAGGGAATTTGCCCAACTATTGGGATTTAACAGCCAGGCCATCAAAGTTCTGGAGCATGAATTTGCATCGACTGAGAATGTCTATGCAGCTGTTGAGAATTGGTTAATCAACGGCGTTGGCCCGGAGGATCGCGTGCTTTTTTATTTCAGTGGGCATGGCTCCCAGATCCCCGATGAGAACAATGACGAGACTGATCAGTTCGATGAGGTATTGCTGCTGTATGATGTTGCCTTCAAAGCGCATAGCTGGCCCCGGACCTTGACAGGTGTGTTACTTGATGACGATCTCAACACGATGTTGGCCAGGATGCAAAGCCAAAACATTTTAGTCATTTTAGATGCCTGTCATAGCGGCAGCGCCACGCGAAGCCTTCGGTTAAAGCCCCGTTCCATTTCTGTAAACGATGGCCAGGTAAAATTTTTTTCATATTCACCTCATATTCCAGCAGCCGGCGGTCGAGGCCGTTTCGATGTATTGGACCTGGAGACCTCAGGAGAAATCAACGGGCGCTATGTTGCCATCACGGCCTGCCGCGATGATGAGAAAACAATTTCCACGGCCCAGGGCAGTATTTTCACGCTTGGTCTCCGACAGGTGATCAGGTCTGCTGCAATGGCAGGTATCAAAATTACACCAGAAGAATTACAACGTCAGACGACGAAATTTATTCGAGAAGAGATTCAATCCGATGCTATCGCTTTTCATCCGCAGATCGCCGGAAGTAAAAACCTGCAGAAGCGCCCCCTGGAATTGATTCCTCTTGCGACCGGCAGCGGTTTTGTCGGCACAGAAATGAAATCCCTGGTGTATAAAAGCAATGCAACCGTATGGATAAAGTTAAATAAAACCTGTTTCGAAATCGGAGATGTGCTGAAAATATCCGTCTGGATTCCTGAACCGGGATATTTAAACATCATCAGCGTCGATTCCAAAGATCAGGCGACGGTTTTATTTCCAAATCATTATCACATCAGCAGTGCCGTATCCACTGGCAAGCTGACCGTCCCTGAGGGGCACATGAACTTTGAGATGATAACCGATGGAGCCACCGGGCCCAATCAAATTACAGCATTTTTAACCAAAGCGCCAGTTAACGCTTATGAACACGGCTTCAAGACTTCAAAGAATGTGTTGGCGACGCTGTCACCGAATTCGACGCGATCTTTGATCTTGCGCCAGAGGCAGGGGTGGCTGGCAGCCGGTACAACTGCTGCCGATATACGAGATGAGGGAGAATGCCGCTGAACTAATATTGACACCGCACACGAAGACAGAATCCCACCCGCTGGGCCTTGCTATGGAGGGTTTGCGTGAAACGCTTCGTCTTTTTTGGAGTTCCCGTTATTATCGCCATTTGGTATGGGCTTGCGCCGGCAGCGGATTGCCGCCTCGGCGCCGACTACTATTATCGAGCCAAGTCGGCTGCCAATCAGCAGCAGCGCATTGAATGGTTGCAACGTTCGACAGCGGTATGCCCGAACTTCAATGCCTGGTACATGCTGGGTATGATATTTCGCGCGCAAGGTCAACTGGATCGAGCTGTCGATGCCTTTACTCAGGCCAGATCAGTGGCCGGATCTATACGGGCCGAAGCATTGGCTCTCGGGCGCAAAGGTGAAATACTGTCACGCACGGGTCTTCTGCCCCGGGCCCTGCGAGCATTGGAATTGGCAAAACAATTTCATCCTCCGCCCGCACCGGCCTGGCTTGATATCACACTCAGAAATGCACGCATTCAATCTTTTCAGTCGGTAATGGCTGAAGAAGACATTGCGTCATTTTTAGACGCTGGTCTATATGTCAGCAAAAACGGTAAATTTACGGTTCGCCCCACCGTTAATCTGCCGGTTTATTTTGACTTTGATCGAGCGGATTTGAATGCTGCCGGAATCCGTCAGGTTCTTGAGCTGGGTCGGGCGTTATCGCGGGCAACAAT
>JASFGH010000442.1:0-3840 GCA_050123865.1 Desulfobacterales bacterium
CTTGTCAAATATTTTTAACCCTCTTTCAACAATATCAAGGTGGCCGTTGGTTACCGGATCAAAGGATCCCGGGTAGATGGCAATTTTAGGCATCTTTAATCAATCCCTTTCCTTTGGAGTTAGGTGACAGGGGGTGGTGCAAACGGCCGATAAATAATGATTATTGGACCGATTAACAAATGAAATTCATAACATATAAATTAAAAAAGAAACAAGCGTTTTTCCATACTTTCGCTGGTCGGCCACCTCGAATTCAGGCCGGTTTTCGGGAATCGACTCGCGGGGCGAGTGTTCGATGGCCAGCCGGGCGTCCTTGACCAGGCATTGGCTTCGAGCCAGGTGCGATAAGGTCGGCTGGATCATACCTTGGTTGTAAGGCGGGTCTATAAAAACCAGATCAAAGGCGGCTCTGTGAGACTGAAGAATCTTTAAGTTGTCCAGAATGTTGCATTTAATGGTGTTGGTTCTGTTCTCAAGTGAACAACTTTTAATATTTTTTGCTAATGCGGCCAGGGCTGCTCTTTGACCTTCTGCAAAAAAAGCCCATTTCGCCCCCCGGCTCAATGCTTCAATCCCCATCGCACCCGTGCCGGCATACAGGTCCAGAACGCATGCGTCCTGAACACAATTGCCAAGGATGTTGAAAATGGACTCCCGCACCCGGTTAGACGTCGGCCGTGTTTCCTTTCCGGCCACGGTCACCAATTTTCGGCCCTTCAGCTCCCCGCCAATAATCTGTATGCTCAAAACTTCCAATCCTTAGATGCATTTTTAAGACCGCTTCTAATTGAGGCTTTTTATTTTTTTGTGCAAATAACTCCTGCCCACTTTCATGGCTTTGGCGGTTTTAGTAATATTGTTCTCATTTTGAACCAATTTAATTTTTATAAATTCTTTTTCAAATGCTTTTTTGGCATCTTTAAAATTATCTAATTTCATAAACGGTGCAGAAGCGGCATACGAAGGATGGGTCAAACCACCGGGGCGGTATGAATCCGGTATATCCGTCACATCAATTACATCCTTATCGACCATGATGGCCAGTCGTTCAACCAGGTTACGCAATTCCCTGACATTACCCGGCCAGGCGTAGTTGCTCAACATGCTGATGGCCGCAAGACTCATCGTTTTGCGTTTGCTGCGATTCTGAACAGCAAATTCCACCAGAAATGCCTCGACCAACAGTGGTAGATCCTCGATGCGTTCTCTTAAGGGCGGGACATCAATCGGAATTACGTTCAATCGATAATACAGATCCTCTCGAAAGGTTCCCTTTTTGATTTCCTTTTCCAGGTTTTTGTTGGTGGTGGCGATCACCCTCACATCAATGCCGATCATCCGGCTTCCGCCGACCCGCTGGATCTGCTGTTCCTGCAGAAAACGCAGAATTTTGGCCTGAGAACCTAAACTCATATCACCGATTTCATCCAGAAATATGGTGCCATTATTGGCCAGTTCAAATTTGCCTATTTTTTTTGCAGTCGCTCCGGGAAATGAACCTTTTTCATGACCGAACATTTCACTTTCCAACAGTTCATCCCGGATGGCCGCACAACTGACGTCAACCAGTGGCTGTTCGACCCGCGGGCTGAGCTGGTGAATGGTGCGCGCCACCAGTTCCTTTCCGGTGCCGTTTTCTCCGCTAATCAGGATCCAGCTGTCTGTTGGTGCTGCGACTTCGATATCTTTCCTTAAAGCCTTTGTCCTTTCTGATTCTCCGTCAATTGAATGCTTTTCCAGGGTCTTGGTCCGAAGATATTTATTTTCTTCTTCCAGGCGCTTAAAATTGAGCGCATTGTTTATACTCAAGATGATCTTGTCAATTGAAAGGGGCTTTTCAACAAGGTCAAAGGCGCCCAGTTTGGTGGCTTTAACGGCCGTTTCGATCGTCCCGTGACCCGTAATAATGATGACCTGAATTTGAGGATTAATTTTTTTGATTTCCTTCAGGGTTTCAATCCCATCCATCCCAGGCATCCAGATATCGAGCAAAACCAGGTCCGGCGATCCCAATTCGATGGCTTTTAGCGCATCAAAGCCGTTGACCGCTGTTGACACCTCAAAGCCCTCATCAGAAAGCAACCCACTTAATGACTGAACAATTGACTGTTCATCATCAACAATTAATACCGATGCTAGCATAAATTTCTGCTCCTAATAGGTTCAACGAATATGCACCAAACGGACTTGCCAGACTCAATTCAGGTCCTTAACACTGCTCAAAGCGCATGGCGCATAGTGCATATCGTTGAAAATAATGACCGCCAACAACTTCCACACCTTGCTCTTTGCGCTATGCCCTCTGCCGAGACTAAACCGGCAATTCAATAACAAATTTTGAGCCTTTGGGGGAATTGTCCTGCACATTTATCATCCCATTGTGATCTGCGATGATGGTACTGACAATGGTCAACCCCAGTCCCATTCCGGTCTTTTTAGTAGAAAAATTGGGCTGAAACAGCCGGGTTTTATCTTCATCGGAAATGCCGGGTCCATCATCGGCAACCTCCATCCGTATCTTTTTTAGGATCGGATCATGGGCCACGCTGATGGTGATATGGCCGGCGCCCTTTAAAGCGCTTATCGCATTGTCAATCAGGTTGATCAGCGCCTGCTTCATTTGCTGGTGGTCCAAGTTGAGAATCGGGATGTCAAGGGTATTGTTGATCTTGAAATTAATCCTCGGATGCCCTTCACGGTAAAGCGCTACTGTTTCTTCAATAATCGGTATCAAATGACAGGGAACGGGATTGGCACTGGGAAATCGCGCAAAAGACGAAAATTCATTCACCAGATTGCGAATCAGCTCAACCTGACTGATGATGGTTTCGGTGCACTCTTCAAATATCGTGTCATCCACGAACTGTGCGTATTTTCGTTTGAGCCGCTGTGCGGAGAGAATAATCGGCGTCAACGGGTTCTTTACTTCATGGGCGATGCGCCGGGCCACTTCGCGCCAGGCTGCCATGCGCTGGCCTTTTTCCAGTTCGGTCAGGTCATCAAACACCATCAACGTTCCCATGTGTCTTCCGCCATCGTCCTTGAGCGCATTGACAGACACCAGAAAGCTCCTCGGTCTGCCCTCAATGGTCAGTTTTAAGGGTAATTCAATCGTGTCGCCACTGGAAAAAGAAAGGTTATCCAAAATTTCATTGGCCAGTTTCAGAAAAGCCCCGTCTAATAGATTTTTATAGCTTTTGTTCAGGATCTGCTCGGATTTGAGATTCAGCATTTTTTCAGCTGATTTGTTCATGGTCGATATAATGCCCTTGGCATCCAGCGTAACGACGCCGGCAGATACGCTTTTTAAAACGATTTCCATAAACTGCCGCTTCTCTTCGATTTCGATATTCTGGTGCCGCAACATGCGTGCAGATAGCTCCAGTTGCTCGCGGCTGAGTCGCAGATCCTGGGTCATCTGATTAAACGATTCAACCAGGCTGCCAAATTCATCATCGCTGACCGGGTCAATCGTGTAGCCGAGATCGCCATCTGCCACCCGTCGTGTCCCTTCGGCCAGCTCTTTAATCGGAAGACTGATCGAGCGCGCCATAAAGAATCCGAACCACACCGCACAAAATAGGACCAGCAATGCAACAATTGAAAGCGATATATAGTATGTAATTTGGATCGGCTTTTTCAGCAGCTTTATCTGCTGGTATTCCGTAAAACCCGTGCGAATGAACTGCAAATTTTCAGAAAGATCCTTTGGGATCAGGATGGTGGCCACTACATATCCGATGGCCTCATCAACCTGCACGCCAAAAGGAATGGTGCCCATGGTTTTGACAAACTCTCCGGAGGGTATGGTTTGTGAAATGGATCGAATCCCGTCCACAG
>JASFGH010000443.1:0-3832 GCA_050123865.1 Desulfobacterales bacterium
ACGCAAAATCGATCCTTTCACAGCCGCTGAAAAACTGCTGAAAGGCCTGTCTCAGAAAAAACCTAAATAAATAGGTTGCATGTGTTCCCAAGACGGATCAGCTGTCAGCCAACTGGCAAGTGTTGTATTTGTTTTATTGGTTCGATTCGTTAAATTGGTTAAGATTAAACGAATAAAACCAATTAGACCAATTCAACCAATGCAACCAATGCAACGTTAATGGCTTTTCCCTCCTGCCTGCAGTTTTCGTATTTCCTGTACAATTTCGCGGCTAAGCTGGGCGATGGCCTGACTCTTGGCCGCGACCAGAGTTTCATAGTCTGCGACCGACAAAGGCTCGTTTATCACCGATGCTTTTGTGGCCAGGATCTTTTGGCTCTCCTGGCCCGACACCCGCCAGACCACATCTAAGACCACATTTTCACCCAATTGGCCCTCAAAGTACCGGATATCCAGCGCAATCCAGTAGTCCGGTTTAAAGTCAACCTCCCAGGGATAGACCGCCACCTGATCGGTGGCCAGTAGAAGAGAAATGTTTTCCGCCAGCACCTGAGCGATCCCCGCCCCCAGGGGACCCGCCCAACGGTGAAATTCATCCACCTTTATCATATTGGGGCCGGTGCGGGTCACGATCTGAGGGCGATCCAGGATTTTCGGAATTTTCACCGGGCCGATACCGATGGCAATATTTTGATCGGCATCCGCCGGATTGGCCTGCTGCGGCATACCACTGAGGGAATTTAAGGTGTAGAATTCTACCGGGGTAGGGCTGCCGCCACATCCAACCAGCAAAACGGCAATAAACAAAACCAGCAGTGATCTTATTTGAAAAAATCTGTCGCGCGTCATTTTGCTTTTCCTTTCCCGAAGATCAGCGCATCCGGATGTCGTTCAAGATACTCAAGCAGGACACGAAGGGAGCGGGCGGATTCGCCCAGCTCTTTAATCGCCAGTCGCAATTCGTACTGCAAAGGCGAATCTTTGCCCAGCGTTCCCTCGACCGAAGCCAATGTCTGCTGGGCCCGGTCGAGGGTCGCTGTAATGGCCGGGGCAACGTTCGTATTTAAATTTTGCGCAAGCTCGCGGGTATCTTGCAAAGTTTGATTTAAGGCCTGGACGGCTTGCAGCAGCTCGGCCGAATCGGTTATATTTTTCAGGTTTTCAAGGGTACCTTCCAGGTCTTTGGATATTTTTTCAATGGGCACCGTTTCGATTTTGCTCAAGATCTTATCGACCCGGTAGGTAATGAGCTGCAACGGCGTGGGAATAGTGGGCAACTCTGCATATTTTTCCCCATAAAGGACCTTTGTAGGGGCTGCATCCGGATGAATATCCACATCGATGAACAGCTGGCCGGTCAGCAAGCTTCCGGTTTTCAGCTGGGCTCTGAGCCCTTTGGCGACGAGCGTTTCCATTTGGTTTTTTTGATCCAATTTCGTATCACCTATGGTTTCCCAGCGTTGGGGTTCGGTTTCAATCAGGATTTTAATCTGCGGGGTGAGTGTTGCCTCGTTAAACACGGCTTTGATATCGACAACCTGTCCGATTTTAATGCCCCTGAATTCAACCGGCGCGCCAATGGTCAGGCCGCGGATGGATCCTTCAAATTTGAGAATATAATACTTTTTTTCGGTAAAGGTCCTCTCAAAAATGCTATCCTGGGAGTCATACAATTTGAACACCTGGCCTTCTTGAGCAGGCCCGCCGACTTCCAGGCTGGTGGGCGTTTCAAATGCGATTCCACCCATCATGATCGATACCAGCGATTCGGTGTTGAGTTTGATGCCGCCGGCGTCCAGTTTCAAGTCCAATCCACTGGCATTCCAGAAACGGGTGTTGGAGCGCACCAATTTGTCATGCGGCGCATTGATAAAAATCTCGATGCTCAGGGAGCGCCCGTTATCTTCCAATTGGTAACCGATCACCTGGCCCACCTGTATTTGCCGGTAATATACCGGAGCGCCGATGTCCAGAGAGCCGAGCGAGTTTGCTTGCAGCAGGAAATTCCGGCCGGGCATGCCGGTGGTGACAACCGGTGGTACCTCGAGCCCTTTAAATCGTTTGGACGGCTCTCCCTCCATTCCCGGATCCATGCCGATGTAAGCTCCCGAAAAAAGCGTCCCAAGACCCGAGACACCGCTGGCAGTTACCCGGGGGCGCACCACCCAGAAACGGGTGTTTTCGGTCAGAAAAGGCTCGGCTTCTTTTACCAGTTCGGCTTTGACAATCACCCGGGACAAATCCGTGTTGAAGCGGATGGTTTGCACCTCTCCAAGTTTTACATCCTTATACTTCACCTGGGTTTTACCGGCTTCCAGCCCCTCTGCGGATTCAAAGGTGATGGTCACCATCGGTCCCTTTTCCGACAGGCCTTTATAGGCCAGCCACCCGCCAATCAATACGGCGACGATAGGGATCAGCCAGACAATCGAAATCTGTTTCTTACGCTGAACATCCGCTTGCGGTAAATCCGATAGATCCGGTTCATGGTTGTTTTCGGCGTTCATTATTTGACTCCTGTGCGTCCCAGATCAGTCTGGGGTCAAAACTCATGGCGGCAAAAATGGTGATGATCACCACACCGGCAAAGAAAATAGCGCCGGGGCCGGCCTCGATCGTTGCCAGGGAGCCCAGTTTGACCAGGGCGACCAAAATGGTCACCACGTAAATATCGGTCATCGACCAGCGGCCGACCGCTTCGGTAATGCGGTAAAGCCGCGTGCGATCCTTTGGTCGCCACTGGGATTTACGCTGGACCGAGATCAATAAAAAGGAGAGCAGAAAAAGCTTCAGCAACGGGACGAAAACACTGGCCACAAAAATCACCAGCGCAATAGGCCAGCTGCCGGATTTCACAAAATAAATGACACCGCTCATGATGGTATCCGCCTGGGCTTTGCCAAAGGATATCACATTGGTAATCGGCAGCACATTGGCCGGTATGTAAAAGATGAAGGCGGCAATCACCAGCGCCCAGGTGCGAGCGATGCTGTTGGGTTTGCGGGAGTGCAAGCGCGCACCGCAACGCGGGCAATACACAGCCAGACCCCTAGCTGCGGGCGCAGCTTTGCAAAGCAGATGGCAACTGTGGCAACTGATCAGCGAAGCGCTCATGGCGGTAAGCGGTGATGTGTTCATGGGCCTTAATCCAATTGTTTCCACACGATATGCGGATCGAGCGCAGCGGCTGATGCCGCGAGTATAAAAATAAGGACCATAAAAGCATAAAGGGCTGTGCCCGGGATGATGCTGGCCATTTTGACAAGTTTTACGACGGCCACTAGGATGCCGATCATAAAGACTTCCATCATTCCCCAGGGCCGAAAGCTGCGAATCGCGCGGAAGAGCAAGGCAAGCTTCCAGGGTCGCCGCCGCAGTTTTAAAGGCACCAAAATAAAAAGCATTCCCGTGAGCTCGATCAACGGCATCACAATGGTCGTCAACAGCACCACTGCGGCCACGATCCACATGCCTTGCTGGTAGAGCTCCATCACCCCGGTAATGAGATTGGTTTCCTGTATCTGAGCTTCCAATCTAAATGTCAGGAAGGGGTAGGCATTGGCAATAATGAAAAGAATCAGTCCGGCCACCGTCAATGACAGCACGCGGTCCAGGCTATTTCGTTTGCGCCGGTACAGCACGGCCCCGCAACGGACACATCTGGCCGTTCCATCAGGGGGTAAGGGCCGGCGCTGATGAAGCAAATCACATTCATGACAGGCGATAAGTTGGTCCATTTAAGCTGCGATTCATCTCCCAATTTTTTTATTGGGTTTTATACCATAAATTTATGAATTAATCGACCGGTTTGCAGATATACGTGACAGGCGTT
>JASFGH010000444.1:0-3821 GCA_050123865.1 Desulfobacterales bacterium
GGAAAACCTGAATCAGGGTTCTCTTAAGTGAACCCAAAAAGCGGGCCTGAGTTGGCCCTAGCATACTTTCGCCACCGGAGACCGCAAAGGAAAAAATCCCGCCTGGGGAAAGCCGCTGTTTTACATGCGCAAAAAATTCCTCTGTATAGAATCGGTTCATCTGAGCGGTGATCGGGTCTCCCGTATTCAACAATATCGCGTCGTAGCGTTCATCAGCATGACGCAAGAAGATACGGGGATCCTGGTGAAACAGTCGAACGCCTGGATGTTGCTGAGATGCATGTGATGCCGGGGACAGGTGCGGTTTGAGCAGACGAATGAAATCTGGATCCGGTTCCACATAATCAACACGCTGGATACCAGGCTGCTTAAGAATCTCTTTCAGGAGGCCGGCAATGCCACCACCCAGCAGAAGGACAGTTTTAGGATGTGGATGTTGCAAAAGCGCCAGGTGGACCCCCTGTTCGGCGCTGAGCCGATCCGGTTCTGAAAATAACCACAGACCGTTGGTAAAAACCGATACCTGGTCCTCTTTTTTCAACACCGCTATGTTGTGATAGGCCGTGTCATACGCGGCTGAAAGATTCGGCCCCCATTGCCAGCGCCGGCTCAAATGGTCCAACCGCGACCCGCCAAGCGCCAGCACGAGAACCATCAAAGACACTGCCGTCCACATCAAGTGGCCCAATCTCAGGTTTGAACCCGGCCACCAGGGTCGCAACAGCCACCCGGAAATGAATAGGCTGATCCCGGCGGTGATCCAAATGGTTGTAAACACCGAAGCATAAGGCAAAAATATAAAATAAACGATTAGGCCACCGGCAGCCGAGCCCAGCGCCTCGCCCATATAAATCCAAAGGGACTGATTCTCACCGTTTTTTCGATGAATGGCCCAGCAGATTCCAAAAAGTGCGCCGGATACCGGACAGAAGATACCGGTAACGGCAACGGAAATAAGCAGCATTTTCCCAATGGAAGGCAATTCACCGGTGGGAAGTGCCCAGATGATGCGGGTGGCACGAATAAAGAGCACTGACAGGGGCAGCAGAGCCGACAGGCAGACGAGCAACAGCCTGAGCAGCGTTGTGTGCGTGGAAATCTTGAACGCCCATTTTCCAGCCAACCCGCTTCCTAATCCACTCCAGAGGAGCCATCCGGCAAAAACCAATCCTGCCGATAATTCATTGCCGTAAAACAAAACCAGAAGCTCTCTTAGAGTAATTATTTGAGCAACGGTTGCTACAAAACCGGTGGTTGTGATGGTTAGTAAGGGTGATGGTATGGCTGATGTCAGGCGCATGGTTCCAGTCTCGTGAACGGGTCCTTTGACTTGGAAAACAGGCGTAAGCCCCGGCTTTTTACAATGGCGTCAGTTTAACAGTTTTTTTTAAAAAAAAAAGGATTGATTGATATTGAACAGCCGTAAAATATTTCGATTTTGCTACGAAACCTTAATTCAAATCCCGATCAAAATATCTGGAAATTGCATAAGTGTATTGCAATTAGATTTTCTCAGTATTATGATGATCTGAGTTCGAAGTCATATGAATTATTCTGTACCCTCTAATCAAAATGATGCTCTAGTTATTGCGTCTTTCTACTCTTCTACAATAGCTCTGCTGAGATTCGGTCGGTAATCAAATTCGTGTGTCGCTATTTTCAGAAAGCATCAATCATAAATATATGATGCATCTCCGTTGGGTTGAGGATGCACCTGTGAATCGCTTGCAGACAGGGAGCTTAATATTTTCGAAATATAATCCCTTTACCTAATCAGCATGTCAGAATAAGGAGGGCAAAATGAGAAACCTGAGGCTTAATTATGAGACGCTGGTCAAAATCTCCAGATCCCTATCTAAATCAAGGGATCCGGAAGAAATCATCCGAATGACAGTGGGAAGCATTAAATCAGCGCTGAATATCAAAGGATGTGCCTTGTTTCTGATGAACAGGCGTTCAAAAGAACTGGAAGTAGCGGCTTCAAAAGGATTGAGTTCGGAGTATTTAAGCAAAGGGCCAGTAAGTGCTTTGCACTCTATTGCCGATTCCCTTAAAGATGGTCCAATAGCGGTCTATGACGTTAGCGATGATCCTCGGATCCAGTATCCCGATGCAGCAAAAAAAGAGGGGATTGCCTCCATTCTTTCAGTACCCATAATGGTAGGCGATGAAGCCATTGGCGCAATCCGCGCCTACACCTCTGAGAAATGGGAATTTACCTTAGATGATGTTAATTTCGTCCAAGCATTGGCACAGATCGCAGGTATTCTCATTGAAATGACAAGGCTGTATCAAGGCCAGAACGATCACATCGAGGCTTTGACCACTATGTGTGAGTCTCCCGAGTTGTAGTTTGTAAATTTTAAAAAGATTCTCAACTATTTGCATGCAAAATTCAGGCTATAATCTGATCTTGACTGATCTTGCGTGCGCTCCTAATCCCTCAATTTCTGCCAGCCGCATGATATCGGCGGCCTCGCGCCGAAAGGCCTTTTGGGAATACTGAATCACGCTGGTCTTTTTGATGAAATTATCCACTGACAGGGCCGATGCAAACCGGGCGGTGCCCGCAGTGGGCAACACGTGATTGGGTCCGGCCATATAATCACCCACCGGCTCAGGGGTGTAGTCCCCCACGAATACGGCGCCTGCATTCCGGATTTGGCCCACCACCTCAAACGGATCTCGTGTGTGCAGCTCGAGGTGCTCAGGAGCAATACGGTTGGCCATATCGATGGCATCGGTCATTTTTTTGACCACAAAAATGGCGCCGAACTGTTGCAGTGATTCTCTGGCAATATCCACGCGCGCCAGGTTCGGGAGCTGCCCCCTGATTTCTCGGGCGACGGCTTTGGCCAATTTGGCCGAATCCGTGATCAATATGGCCGAAGACAGGGCGTCGTGCTCGGCCTGCGACAGCAGGTCAGCGGCAATAAAATCCGGTCTGGCACCCTCATCGGCGATCACCAGTATCTCGCTGGGGCCGGCAATCGAATCGATTCCCACGGTACCCATTAAAATTTTCTTGGCCAGGGTGACATAAATGTTACCCGGGCCGACGATGACATCGACTTTGGGAATCGTTTCAGTACCGTAGGCTAAAGCGGCGATTGCCCAGGCACTGCCGGCTTTATAGACGGCGTCGGCTCCCGCCTTTTTGGCCGCCACCAGCAGATGGGGGTTCACCCCCCCGGCTTTGGTCGGTGGCGTTACCATAACAATCTGTTTGACGCCTGCAACCTTGGCCGGAATTACCCCCATCAGCACTGAAGACACCAGCGGTGTCTGCCCTCCCCTGGCGCCGGGCACATAAACACCGACGGCATCAACTGGATGAATCAGCTGGCCCAGCAAAGTGCCGGGCCGGTCGGCTTGCATCCAGGAGCGGCGACGTTGCTGTTCGTGAAACCGCTTGATATTGGCAGCTGCCCGGTTAAGAGCGCGGGTAAAGGATTGATCAACCTTTTTAGCGGCCGCGGCAAATTCCTCTTTTGCTACCCGCAGCGACCGGATACCCACTCGCTTGGAATCAAACTTGCGGGTGTAAGCGATAACGGCCTGATCACCCCGCCGGCGAACATTTTCACACATGCGGCTGACGGCAGCCAGGTCCTTTTTCTGAAAAACCAGCCCGCGATTGACAATGCGAGCAAGCCGCTGCTGGGACGAACCAGACGGAAATTTAAAAGTTTTCATGAGCATAGCCTTCCTATTTAAATTGCATCATAGCAAATGCAGGATACATATAGTGGATTTTAGGTGATCTTGGCAAGCAATAACCGGTAAAGACCTTGACATTGGCGTTCAATCCGAATATGAAA
>JASFGH010000445.1:0-3813 GCA_050123865.1 Desulfobacterales bacterium
GACCATTGAAATTATCGTTATGGCGCCTCAAAACCAGATCCGAAAAGCAATAAAGATGGTTAAAGCCGGCGCCAGTGACTATCTCCCTTATCCGATTGATCCAGAGGAAGTAACATACATTGCCGAAGGCATAACCAAATCCCTAATTCAACAATCAGAATTGAACTATTTGCGGGATCAATTCTGGAATGTTGATTCGTTGGAACTCGTTAAGACCATAAGCCCGAATATGAGAAAGGTATTTGACAATATCCGTTCGGTTTCACCGACAAAAAGCACAGTCTTGCTGATCGGAGATACGGGTACCGGTAAAAGCGTTCTGGCAAAACTGATTCATCAACACAGTAATCGGAGGGATGCTCAGTTTATCAGTGTCCATTGTGGCGCAATCCCGGACACGCTGGTAGAAAGTGAGTTATTTGGCCATGAAAAAGGCGCTTTTACAGGCGCCATAAAAAGAAAATTAGGAAGGTTTGAAATCGCCAAAAGCGGAACTATTTTTCTGGATGAAATTGGTACGATAACACCTTCGACCCAGATCAAACTATTACAGATTTTACAGGATGGAACCTTTCAACGGGTGGGCGGCGAAGAAATTCTAAAAACTGACGTCCGGGTAATTGCTGCCACCAATGCCGACTTGAAAAGGATGTGCGACGAGGGTCAGTTCAGAAAAGACCTTTATTACCGACTTAATGTGTTTCCCATTGAAATACCGATATTAAGAGAACGAATCGAAGACATCCCGTTGTTCGTCGAGACTTTTTTAAAAAATTTGAATAATTTTTCTTTGAAAAAGATACATTCAACGCATCCCCAGGTGCTGGAGGCCCTCAGCAGATACTCTTGGCCGGGTAATATTCGTGAGCTGGAAAATTTGATTGAACGGGCCTATATCCTGGAAACATCAGATGAACTCACACCAGAAAGTTTCCCTAACGAGCTTTTTGAATCCGAAGCCAACCCCGTATTTATCCCATCGAGTGAGAACCTGACGTTAAGCCGGGCCCGGCAACGCGGCATTGAGGATATTGAACGAAATTATTTAAAAAATGTTTTATCCCGCCATAAAGGAAAGATTGCTGAATCTGCTGAAGTTGCCGGTATCAGCACCCGCCAGCTCAACAAGCTGATGAATAAATATGCTATCAGAAAAGAAGATTTTAAAAACCTGTAACCTGCCAAACGGTTTTTATGTTAAACCAGAACCAGTGATTCCGAGAATATTTAATTTCGGAATTCAGACTTCCTATCCTTATTTTCCTTGATCAGACCTTCCGATTTGAGTTCTCCCTTACCATTTTTCATCTATATCCGGAACCAGTGCTCTATAAATCCGGGAACTGATAGTTCCGACCGCAATTTGCCAAAATTAAATATAAAATATGATTTCAAATGGTTGTCGAATTGGCATGGTGATTGCTGATCTTAGAGATTCAGCATGCAATTAAAACGGGGTCGCAAAGAAAAATTGGAAACACCTATGAACTATATTGAAGGTATCATTATCCCTGCTAACTGGGATAACAACGGCAACGTGATTGATCTGGCGATCGCCACTCGCGATGAGGAGGAGTATCTGATCACGGATAAAGACCAGATTGCCAGATTAAAGCCGCTATTAAGACAGGAGGTAGAAATCGAGGGAATTACACAAATTCAGGAAGGCAAAAGGATTATCAAAGTCAAAAAATTTAGCAAATTATAAAACACGGTCTAAAGCATCGAAAAAATGCCCTTAAGGGCAGCATCAACAACCTATCCCTAAGGAGGATCGCAAAATGAAAAAAAACACGAAGAAAATTTTTTTAAGTATTTTAATCGTAGGCCTAACCATCTTTCTTTCAGGAATCGCAGTGGCCGGATCGGAAGTCAACATTTCAGGTGTTATTAACGAAGACGGTCAGCTGGTCGACAACAACGGCATGGCTTACGATATTGCCGAAAGTGACGAGGGCAGTGAGCTTATGGAGATGAGCGGCCATAAAGTAAAGGTAAAAGGTACAGTGATGGAAGCCGAGGGCACAAAAATTATAAACGTCTCATCTTTTCAAATTATTGAAGAATAAAATTTTGACTTGACAAAGAGGGGGGTTACATCCCCTCTCTTTGCTTAAGCATTATGGGGCAAAAGGGAATAACCGATGAACTGGAAATTTTGGAAAACTGAGAATAAAAATGGACAGGGCTTAGACCAAAAGTCTTCAAAGTTACCTAGACCAAAGGATTTACCGGAACGCGTTGGGATCTATTTGGTTACCCAATTAAAAATGGACCCGGATTGGGTGTGGTCGCTGAAGGGGGCGTTGCGACCCACTATCGACAAACATATATATGATTTAAGGATCTTCGATCCTAAAGAGGCCGTCGTCAGTGATGTGGTCATTAACAACTATGACGACCTGGATCATTACCCGGAAATGATTCTTTTCGAGGGCAGTTTTAACAAGAGCACCGGTTGGCTCGATATTAAAAGAACCGCCAATAAGGCTGCTTGAGCATATTCATCCAGCGTTCGGTGTTCATGTATCGAAGTAATTTGCTGATTCGAATGACATCTAACATTCCGTACCTGTCTAGTGGCAAAGTGGTTAAAGCGACTGCGCCGATTGGGCTTACAAAAGAAGATCTCGGAATGCCGCCGGATTTTCTGAATATAATCGGATCGCCTCCTGATACCCTATTTTCTCCACCAGGCTGATCCCTTTCTCAAGATGGCGGTATTTTTTAAATTGTTTTTTTACCTCCCTATCTTTTTCAATCCAGGAAGCCGACAATTCCGCCAGGTAGTCTTCCAGAATCGGCGGCAGCAATGAAAAGACAATACCGCCGATTACCGCTTCTTCAACAGCGATCCAATCTTCTGCTATTATCTGCGCATTTTTTGGGCTTTGAGGATCCACGCCCATAAGTGTATTTCGAATGGCCCTTTCGGTATGCTCTCTGAGGGCAATATGCAGGGTTTCTTCAGCCGGCACCATTAAGGCGGTGTATGGATTTTCGGCGCTATTTTGCCAGATGGTATATTTTTCTTTAAGGAATTCTATCGTACCATCTTCGCTCATCATTAATGTGCTCGAATAGGCACCGACCTCACCGCTATAGAGTTGACCTTTGAGCTCAATTTTTACTTTTTTATCGGTTTGATTAGAGAAAATAAAGGTGCCGACATATTCTTTGGCGAGATTATGAACGACATAGGCGGTGACGCCGCCCTTTCCGCCATGAATCTCCGGTTTGCTGTGGCTCAAGGTTTGAATGCTGCCATAGGGATTATCAAATCCGGTTTTATCTAAGATCGCATGAATCACATCGAGGCAATAGCTTTTGTAAAGGGATGCGTATTCGGGTCGGTTTTCCGGCACAAACAACAACCGGTGCTTCAGATTTTTAAGTTTCCACCGCAGCTTTCCGCCTTTCAGTGTACGTTTAATGCGTTCGATCAATCCAGGGTGCTCATTTAAATATTGTCGCGTGGCCCGATAGCTGGCCCTATCGAAACCTTCCTCAAAATCATTAAAAGCGTATAGCGGCTGTTGGCGGTCATCGAGTTTAATAAGCTCCAGCAGACGTGTATAATCATTAGTCGTTTCAGCATTCCCGCAGGCAGGACCGAATGCCAAAAAAACAGATGAGATGAAAATAAATCCTTTATTCAGCAACCGTTTATATCTCATTATTTGTTTAACTCCTAAAATCTCGTCTTGACGAAAAAACCGAATAATGCAAATCCTTACCTATTAGCGAGGGTGTCTATCGATCTGATTGCGGGTAACTGCCTTAAATCCATTTTTTAGCTTAATGTTTAATAAT
>JASFGH010000446.1:0-3808 GCA_050123865.1 Desulfobacterales bacterium
CATCGCTGTTTGCGCACCCATTGCGCCATATGCTGCCACCCGCGCTGACATACGTAAAACCATTGAAGCCTATGGCGGTTTCATCGAGGTGCATGTCTCGACACCGATTGAAGTCTGTGAGAAGCGGGATCGTAAAGGCATGTACGCCAAGGCCAGAGCCGGCCTGATCAAAGGCTACACCGGCGTGGACGATCCTTACGAAACCCCGGAAAATCCCGAGGTGACGATCGATACCTCCAATATGAAGCCGGTCGAGGCCGCTCACCAGATTATACTCGTGCTGCAGAAAAAAGGTTTCATCTAGGACGTGACTAAAGCTGGGCATTTATCACTGAGACGCAGAGATCGCAGATAGGTTCATAAGTTAAATTTATCCACAGATTAGGCAGATTAACACAGATTATTGATTTTTTAAATCGACGCTAATCTGCGTAATCTGCGGATTCTATAATCCTAAATTCAATAAATGACCACAAAGTAAAGACGTTACTATGAACATACTGGTGACCGGCGGTGCCGGATATATCGGGTCCCATTGCTGTAAAGCCCTTTCTCAAAGAGGACTGCACCCGGTGACCCTCGATAATCTTGTATATGGTCACAGAAATTTTGTCAGATGGGGTGAGTTCTTCCAGGGCGATGTCGGCAATACAGCTGATTTAAAAAAATTGTTCAACCAGCATCAGATCGATGCAGTAATGCATTTTGCAGCTTATGCCTATGTGGGCGAATCCGTGCAGGAACCTATAAAATATTATGAAAATAATCTACGCAACACCGTCGAGCTGCTGCACGCCGTAGTGGAAAACGACGTTCAATATTTTGTTTTCTCGTCGACCTGCGCCACTTACGGTAACCCTGAAAAAATACCGATTGACGAAAAACACCCCCAAAATCCCGTCAATCCATACGGCAGGACCAAACGCATGATCGAAGAAATTCTAAAAGATTATGCAGCGGCCTACGATCTGAAGTATACGAGTTTGCGCTATTTTAACGCCGCCGGTGCCGATCCGGATGGTGAAATCGGTGAAGATCATGATCCGGAAACGCACTTAATTCCTCTGGTTCTCGATGTGGCCGCTGCCAAGCGCGCATCCATCAAGGTATTCGGCACCGATTATCAGACACCCGACGGCACCTGCATTCGCGACTACATCCATGTGACCGATCTGGCAGAGGCCCATATTCTGGCCCTGCAACGTCTGATGGATGGTGCTGAAAGCTGTTGTTACAACCTTGGAACCGGCCAGGGTTTTTCGGTGCTGGACGTTATTGAACGCGCCCGAAAAATCACTGGTAAAAATATTCGCGCTGAAAATACCGACCGCCGGCCGGGCGACCCGCCGGTGTTGATCGCATCCAACGAAAAAGCTATTGCCGAGCTGAGCTGGAATCCCGTATATGCCGATCTGGATGACATTATCGGCACCGCCTGGCGCTGGCATCAAAATCTTTGAGCCGTTGGGGCTCAAAGATTTTCTGCCACTGGCTTCTGGCAAAAGATTCCCCACCGCCAGAAATATTCCAGCAGCCAGCGACCAGCAGCCAGCAGCCAGCTGCAAGGAGCTAATTTGAACGCAATCGAAACTGAAAAACTGGCGCGCGTTATCATCGTTGGCCAAGTTGAAGACGAGGCGCGCGGGATCGTGGATGCCCTGGTGTCCGATTATAGCATCAGTGCCGTATCCAATGTAACCACCGCCACCGAGCGCATGAAAAATGAAACCTTTAATGTGATTATCTATGATCTTCACGAAGAGGGTGATGATATTGACAAAATCGTTAAAAACCTGCGGCGGCTCTCCCCACTCACACCGATCATCATTACCGGCCCCATGCAGGATGCCCGTCTGATCGTGTTGGCCATCAAAGCTGGTGCCACTGATTTTCTGACCAAACCGTTGGTCGCCGAAAAAATACGCCTCGCTGTGAATCAGGTCATCGAAAATCGCAGCCTCAAAAATGAGATCGATTATTTAAGACGGCAGCAGGATGTAGCCTATGATTATGATCGCATCATTGCTGAAAGCGCCTCGATGAAAATGGTCATGGACAGCATCAAGCGGCTGGCGCAGACGGAATCCACCATTCTAATGACCGGAGAAACCGGTACCGGAAAAAGTTTTCTTTCCGGCAACATTCACTTCAACAGTCCCCGGCGCCACAAACCGTTTATTAAAGTAAATTGTGCCAATATCCCCGAAACGCTCCTGGAAAGCGAACTTTTCGGTCATGACAAAGGTGCATTTACAGGAGCAGACAAAGTTCGCATCGGGCGTTTCGAGCAGGCCGACGGGGGCACTCTGTTTCTGGATGAATTTTGCGAGCTGAGCTTTGACCTGCAGGCCAAACTGTTGCGCGTACTGGAAGAAAGAACCTTCGAACGATTGGGCGGCATCAAAACCATCAATGCTGATACCCGCATCATTGCGGCCACCAACCGTGACATTGAAGCCATGATGCAGGAGGGAAAATTCAGGGAAGATCTGTATTATCGCATTAACGTATTGCGCATTCATTTGCCCCCGCTACGGGAGCGTGTCGAATGCATCGAGCCGCTGGCCTACCATCTGATCAGCCGGCTGTCTCAATTGGTCAAAAAACAGATCTCCGGCCTGTCACCCGAGGTTCTGGTCTTGTTGAAAACCTACCCCTGGCCCGGCAACATTCGTGAACTGTCCAACACCATTGAACGCGCCATTTTTCTGGCTGACGGTGATCGAATCGAGGCCGTGCATGTTTCCATCCCAAAAATCAACAAGGAGCCGGCTCCGGTTGCTGCGCCCCCGGCCAAACAATTGCGGCTGTCAAATGAAGAGGAAAAGAAGCTTATCTGTCGCGCACTGGAAAAACACCTGTGGATTCAAAAAGATGCTGCCCGCGAATTAGGGCTGACGCCCCGCGCCCTGAACTACCGCATTAAAAAGCATGGGATTACCCACCAGCGCTGGCGCAAAAACCGATAAAAAGCCGGCTTAAAAATGCATCTTACGCCCAATGGCTGCGTTAAAAACCGATTCGAAATGCTCGGATACTATCGTGTATGCTCCGCTTTCGAATCGGTTTTCGCCCTGCCCTTAGGCGCAATTTACTATTAACGCTCAGACCTCAGTCTTTTCTGACACCTGATACCTGACACCTGAAACCTCAGGATGAAGCTAGCGACGGCGCGTGATCTTATTAAAAGCGTATATGCCCAGAGCGATCATCGCCAGGTGGAGCAGCGCGTATAATAACAGGTGGCCGAGCACCGAGCCGCTTGAAGCAGTGCCAATGAAGCAGGCGCCACCGCCGCCACCGCCACTGCCGCCAGTGCCGCTGCTGCCAACACCTTCACTGCCCCCGCCGCCTCCTACGCCGCCTGAGCTGACTACTGAGGCACCGGCCTGGAAGCCTGAAAAATGATAGACCCTAATTTCTATTGCAGGCGGATCGGTATCGTTGCGGTCGACGCGGGAATCATTCACCGCCAGACCCTTGCCGCCGGGACGGACATTGCCGGAGGCATCAACAGCGAGTGCCCAGCTGTTACCGTCATAATAGTATACGTTGAGTCCGCCGACATGATCGTAACCGGGGCAGGGGATCAGAATTTTGACCGGGGTATCGAACACGGCCGGGGGTTGCAGGTTCATGGGAATTCCGACGCCATTGGCACCTGTGACCGATGGAATTTCGTTCACGGGCCCAAACAGGGGTGTTTGCAGCTCGTTGCTGTCATAAATGATCTTGGCGCCTGTCAGCGCTCCGCTGACCACTTCGATGCCATCATCAAGTGCGTCTTCTATATCGTCGTCATCCACGG
>JASFGH010000447.1:0-3802 GCA_050123865.1 Desulfobacterales bacterium
GTCAAAACGCGTTATTTTCTCCAAACGGCCCTTGAGATAATTGTATTCTGAAGAAAGTTTCATCTGCTGGGTGATCTTTTCCATCACCAGGGAAAGATAATCCGGTTTGAACGGCTTTAGCAGATAATCGCTGGCACCCAGTTGCATGGCTTTCACGGCGGTCTCGATGGAGCCGTAGGCCGTGATAATGATGACGATGGTTTCCGGATACTCTTGCTTGACTTTTTCCAGCAATTCGATTCCATTCATCTGGGGCATGCGGATGTCGACAAATAAAAGATCGAAAGGATTTTTTTCCAGTCTTTCCAACGCCTCAAAACCTGATGATGCCTTTTCAACGGTATGGCCGAGTTTGGTGAACCACTGAAAGAGGGATTCCCGCACGATTCGTTCATCGTCGACAATCATGATATTCATCCTATTTTTCATGGTCTTCCTCCGTACCATTGCCCGAAGGCGTAAGGTAAGGGAATGTAAAGAAAAATGAACTGCCTTTGCCGACTTCACTTTCGACCTGGATGTTTCCACCGTGATTTTTGACTATGCCATAAGCAATGGATAAGCCCAGACCGGTCCCCAGACCGGCTTCTTTAGTGGTAAAAAAGGGATCGAAAATGTGGTTCAGATGCTGCGTGTCAATGCCTGAACCGTTATCCCGGATTTCGACCCGCACCTTTTTTTGAGCGGCTTGCAGTTTGGACACCACCGTCAACTCTCCACCGTCGGGCATCGCCTCCATGGCATTGAAGACCAGATTAAGCAAACTTTGCTCCAGACGGCTGGCATCTCCGCGGACCCATAAAAGCTCGGCACTGAGATGTGTTGTTAATTGGATGCTCTGGAGTTTCAGCTTGTGGTGGGTCAAGGCGATCACGGCCTCCAGAACGTCATTGAGATTGATGCACTTGTATTCCTGGGGTGTTTCCCGGGAAAATGAGAGCAGCCCCGAAACAATGTTTCCGCAGCGTTCCAATTCGGGGGTCATCAGCGCCAAAAATTCCTTGAATTCCGCCAGATCTTTTGACGTGGGTTGGCTTTTTGCCAAAATGTCCTCCATCAGGCGTGAAAATGTCAATAATCCCTGGATCGGATTGTTGATCTCATGCACACAGCTGGCAACCAGTTTCCCCAGAGAAATCATGCGATCTTCCTGGATCAAATGATTGTAATCCTCTTTTAATTGCTGGACTTTTTCATGCCAGCGGGATGACAATTGCTTGGTAATATCCCGGCTTATTTCTATGATTTTTCTAACGTCTCCGCCGGCGTTTTTGACCGGATAGGTCACCATATCGGAGTAGCTTTTGTCACCGAGTGAATCGGGATTCTCCACGATAACGTGCGCGGATTCTCCGGTTCGGAGTGTTTCCACCATAGGGCAATCAAACCCGAATTGTGAACTGGAGCAGGGGGCGTTGAAACCGTGTAAAATTTCATAGCAGTGCGCCCCGACAACGTCTTCTTTGGATTTGCCGACAAAATTCAAATAAGCCTCATTGACCTCCGAGATGGTGAAATCCGGGCTCAAGATCACAACCCGTTCGTTGGTCTGCTGGATGATAAATTCAGAAATCATTTTTTCATGGCTGATTTGCTGCTCTGCGGATTTGAGTTGCTGATCAATCAAGAAAAGATACCGCAACAAGCGACCGATGTTGTGTTCGACGATGCCGACGGTCTTGGGCCGGGCTTTGACGAGCTCCAGGAGGACTTCTTTGCTGTTGGTGAGTTCGATGATGCCGTCAAGGTCTTTGATGGCAAATAAATCCTGCAAGTTCGGCGTGGTATAAATACCCATTTGCTTGGCCATCAAAAGGCCTTCAGCATCGGGTTTAATATCACAAACTCCAACAAGATTGATGTTTAAATAAGGAAAGGATTCATTTTTGAGGAGTTGCAGGAAAAATTTACAGGCTCTGCCCCCACCGACGATCGCGATATTGAGAGGCAATTTTTTGGGGTAATGCGTGTTTGATTCCATCTGCATGCTTCCGCCCTCTTGATTGATTTGATTTCATTGAGTGCGTTAAACTCCACCCCAGCTTTTTATTTATCAATTAATATTTCATAAAAAAAGAGTTTTTTAAAATTTCGGTTAGAAATTGACGATTATCGACCGATTCGTTCTTCCCGGAATCCTTAGAGCCTGCGGATCGGGTGGACCTGAAATGTAAAGTTAAAACGTTGCATAAAAGCTGCAATTTATGTTGCGCAACATGCAATATATATACAACTGTTTGTTTTAATATTATTTTATAAATATTTTTACTTAAAAAAAGTTGCAAATGTTGCAATTTTTAGATGGATACTCGTGACAATTTTGGTGCGCTATGTTTAGTTTATATAATAATTACAATTATATATTGCGTATTTGGGGTCATGGCACAGTCTATGCATTTCGTGTTTGGCTGAAGGGTGCCCATGCAATCCGAATCAACCCAAACATCCCATCTCGGAGGCAACCTTGGAGCCGGAAATTGAAAGAAAAAAAATACTCATCGTTGATGATGAGTTGGATATGCGAATTTTTCTGTGCAATTTACTGGGCAACTGCGGTTACGAGCCCCTCGATGCAGCTGATAAAGAAGAAGGGATGCAAATGGCGGCCAGAGAAAAACCGGCCCTGATTATCCTCGATGTCACGATGCCCAAGGAAAGCGGCATTCAAATGTATCGCGAGCTCAAAACGCACGAATATCTCAAAGATGTTCCGGTGATTATGGTGTCGACCATCGATCGGAAAACCTTCTCATTTTACCAGAAATTCCAATACACGCCCGATGGCAAAGGGGTTCCGGAGCCCGGGGCCTATTTAGAAAAACCGCTGGAATCAGATGAACTGATCGCACTCGTTCACCGACTGACGACCACCACCGAATGTCCGCAGGATAGTGCTGGAGAATGATGAATTTTAAGCATTCGTAAACCCAACCATAATGGTTCCAAGATGAATAAAAGCCAAAGAAATGGATCGAAGTTGATGAACAACAGTGTGGATTGCGAACTGTATCAAGAGGTGGCAAAATTTGGTGCCAGGGACATGGACATCTGCATGCAGTGTGGAACCTGCAGTGCCTCGTGTCCGCTGTCCAGCGGGATGAATGCGTTCCCACGCAAGATATATCGCTATCTTCAGCTGGGGTTGAAGGACAAACTGCTCAAATCACCCGTACCCTGGCTGTGCTATTACTGCGGTGAATGCAATACGGACTGCCCGCGGGGGGCCGAGCCGGCTGAGACGATGATGGCAACGCGCCGCTGGCTGACTGCTCAGTACGACTGGACCGGGCTCGCCCGGCGGTTTTATCTCTCTGAGGCCTGGGAAATCGGGGCACTGATTGTCGTTGCCCTGGCGGTCGTTGTGCTCTTTTTAGTTGGCCACGGGCCGGTGGTTACCGATCGGGTTTCAGTCAATTCTTTCGCACCGGTATTGTGGATTGAGCTTGGCGATCTGATCATGGCCGCCATCCTATCGGCTTTCCTGTTGTCAAACGCCTTCCGGATGTATCGCTTCATCATGAGCGGTACAAAGGTGCCGTTTTGGCTTTACATTACCGAAGCAAAAGCCTTTGTCATTAACTTTATGACCCAAAAGCGCTGGCGGCAATGCGGGGAGGATCGCAGCCGCTGGCTGAAGCATTTTATCCTGGTCAGTGGCTACATGACCATGATGACTCTGGTCATCGTTTTCATCCGCTGGTTCCAGGTCGACGACAGCAGCTGGCATTTCACCAGTATCTTCGGCTATTACGCCACCGGAGTCCTGCTTGTCATTACGGTGGAAATGTTCCGCAGCCGGCTG
>JASFGH010000448.1:0-3801 GCA_050123865.1 Desulfobacterales bacterium
TAGCCGCGTTCCTGTTTTTTGGTGCCCGGCCCGTCTGCGTAGCTGTCGAGCTGGCGGATGCACCATTGCTGACGAAAGTAAATCCGCCGCCGACCAACCTAATGATCTTACAGGATGACTCCGGCAGCATGACCTATGAGATTCTGGTCAAGGGAAATTATGAAGGGCAATTCCCCAATCCGGACAGTACCCCAACGGAAGGTTATTGCTATGTGTTTGATGACATCGGGGATGGCTACAATTATGACGATGAATATCGATATTTAGGCGAGGAAGGCCGAAAGTACTGGCGTTCACAATGGCACGCCGTTAACGCGCTTTACTACAACCCGAATACTGTCTACGAGCCCTGGCCTGACTACAGCGAGAAATCCTTTCTACCGGCGGATACCGAAAATCCGCTTGTTCATCCATTGCAAACCAATACTCTTGACCTGGATAAAAAGGCCTTTAATGTGGATGGGGTCACCATCCCCTGGGCCCATTATTTTGTCGAATCCGCCAATGGTAGCGTTTATCTGGTGGTCATGGACGGAGATGAAAAAGAGAATTTATACTATACTTTTAAAACCGACGGCGCCGACGCGCCCCTTGACAAGTTAACAACGCTCACGCTCGTATATGATCCCCCAGCCGATATTTACCGCGATTATGATTCAGATCGCCAGAATTTTACCAACTGGTTTACCTATCATCGCCGGCGTGAATTTGTGGCCAAGGCCGCCATTGCCCGGGTGCTTACAGATCCGGACTTAACCGATGTCCGCGTCGGCATATTGGGTATTAACGATAAAGTAAAAGTTCCGCTAAAACCGGTCAGATCGGTTATCAGCGGTGAATTTAGGGATGAAACCAATACCCTCGTTGAGAATCTGTATGCTTATGTATCGCGGGGCGGGACACCGCTCAAGCAGGGCCTGGAAACAGTCGGTCAATATTACCAGACCAATGACGGCAATCTGCAAGGTGTTAAAGGGGATCCCCCCTATCCGGCAGACGGTGGCGCCTGTCAGCAGTCATTTACCCTCGTGGTGACCGATGGTTATTACAGCGACAATGAGCAAACCTTCGGCGGCAATATTGACGGCAGTACATCTGCTCCATACGGGAAATGGGGCGGTGGCAGCAAGCCATATAGTGACCAGTATGAAAACACATTAGCGGATATGGCCATGTATTTTTATGCCGAGGATCTACAAAAGGAGTTGGATGACCTCTTGCCGACCAACAAATGGGACCAGGCCCCCCATCAGCACATGGTTACCTTTGCGGTGGCTTTCGGGGTGACCGGTACCTTTAACCCTGAAGATTATGAAGACGATCGCACCAACCCGGACTACATGAAATACATCACAAAAAAAGATGAACCCCGAGAATACGGTGATTATGTGGTCTGGCCGAAGGTGACCGGAAACCGCGTGCCAGAGTCCATCGACGATTTGTGGCATGCCACCGTCAACGGCCGCGGTGTGTTTGTCAATGCCAGCGAGCCCAAAAAAATGGTTGAAGGGTTGCAACAAATCATAAAAGACATCCAGGGCCGCCAGCCTACCTCGGTCGCTTCGGTATCGGTCAACGGAGACCGGATGTTTGGCAAGATCGGACCGGACGTCTTCATTTTCCAGAGCAGCTATAGCTATATCGATTATCTATGGTTTGGAGATGTTAAGGCTTACCGGACAAATCCGGTGACCGGAGCGGTCATTGAAGATCAGATCGAATGGTCGGCCGCGGCCCAATTGCAGAGCAAGCCCTGGCAAACGCGCCAGATTCTGACCTTTGACGGCGAAACATCCGGCGAGTTGTTCGAATTCAATTATTTGACAGATGATCAGAAAGAAAAACTGGGAAATGATGCTGAAAACACCGTAAATTTCATAAGGGGTCGGGATCCTGTCAGCGGCGGCAACCGGATTAATATGCTGGGCGACATCGTGCATTCGTCGCCGATATTCTTCGAGGATATCGTTTATTTTGGCGCCAATGACGGCATGTTGCACGCGCACCTGGCCAAGGATGGGACTGAATTGTTTGCTTACGTGCCCTATCTGGTATTTGATCACCTCAAAGACCTTGCAGATACCGACTATGACCATAAATTTTACGTAGATGCGACTCCCACAGTGCAAAAGGGCAAAGACCTGTTATATCCGGGTGGGGAACAGACCCTTCTAGTAAGCGGCCTGGGAGCTGGCGGCCGGGGCGTTTTTGCCCTGAATGTGACCTTGCCGGGCAGCATGACGAAAAACAACGTACTCTGGGAGTTTCCGATTAAGGATACGGCCGCGGAAGATCAGAATGACATGGGGTATTCCTACAGCAGACCCGTTGTGGTGAAGTCTTACAACAAGAGCTATCCATGGGTTGTCATATTCGGAAACGGCTACAACAGCCCAAACGGAAACTCGGTCTTATTTATCCTTGATGCTGTCAGTGGCGCTGTGATTCGCAGGATTGAAGCCGGGACCGGCCCTGACAATGGGCTTTCGAGTCCGATCGCGGTTGACGTCAATTTTGATGACATAGTGGATTTTATTTATGCCGGCGACCTCAAGGGCAACCTGTGGAAGTTCGATTTGATCAGCGAAAACTCGGCAGAATGGGAAGTTGCCTATAAAAACGGCGGTCAACCGGTAGCGCTTTTCAGCGCCACCGATCCGTCCGGCAGTCCTCAACCGATCACCTCTCGGCCGGATGTCATGTTTCACCCGGAAAAGCCCGGATTAATGGTATGTTTCGGCACCGGAATGATGTTAGGCAGCGATGATTTAGTGGGTACTCAAATCCAGACGCTTTACGGGATCTGGGATTACGGCGACACCATTTTTCAGGCCCCTGATAGCTGGAGCCCGGATGACGACAACGAGTTTGTGGGTACATTTGTCAGCCGCAGCACGAACCCGGATGTGAGAAAACTATCCAGCGCCTATCTCTCGGAAAAGGTTAAGCTGTTGAAGCAGACCGCATCCGATTTTGAGTTAAATTCCAGCGCCGGTAAAATTACGGTTCGCATTCTGACTGCAAATGAACCCATTTGGAAAACAAGAAGCGACCCGAACGGCGGCGGACAATTTCCCGATCCGTCGGACAGCGACGTCAATGATGCTGGCTGGTACCTGGATCTGGATGTATATGCCGGCGAGCGGATTATCAGCGATGTCATCCTGCGGGATGGCATCCTGATTGCCATTGGTTTTATTCCCTCACAGGCAGAGTGCAGTTCGGGCGGTGATTCGGTTTTTATGGAACTCAACGCCTTCACCGGCGGGACGATCGCTTCAATTCAGTTTGATCTGAATGAGGATGGAATCGTCGATGAAGACGATCGGGTCGAAGTGGAAATAGATGGCGAACTCGTAAAACTCCCGCCATCCGGTAAAAAGCTGGCCGGTCTTGTGCAGTCCCCGGCCATCATTCAATTGAACGAAACGCTCGAAAAGAAATATTTTAGCTCTTCGGCCGGCGGAATTGTGGAGATTGCCGAAAAGACGGCCAAAACCGGCATCGCCTACTGGATGGAAATTCGGTGATCATCCGGCCACATTTTTATCTTCGAGGTTCTAATTATAAAAGGGACTCGAACTGACGGGCAAGGGCTTAGAGCGTTTGTCATATTAACGGTCCGATACAGGCAGTTTTTTGAGTCTTTTTGGGGTTATGAATAACGTCCAAGCTAGCTGGGTCCAAACGCTCTAGTAATTGTTGTTCATTTTTTTGATCCCTTCTTGTCCCAACGCTTGCGGGGACGGGGATCGGCCTCAAAGCCGGATTCATCGGCAAACCAAATGTCTGCATCTGGCC
>JASFGH010000449.1:0-3788 GCA_050123865.1 Desulfobacterales bacterium
TTTATCTTATTATAGCGGAATACAAACTTTAATTATTTATCGTAATGGCTGACATTGCATAATCCTCTTTTATTGACTTCACATTTTAATTTTTCTTCCCATTTAACCAATACGGGTTGATCTGATCCTCGAAAATGGTCATGGCTGCCTCTGCACCCTGACCCGAAGCGGTGACGATTTGCTTGTAGCCGCCTTCCACGTCTCCGGCAGAATAGACACCGGGAACCGAGGTGCGGTGCTTGCCGTCCTGCTGGATATAGCCGTCCTCATTGATTTTGAGACCAAATTTTTCGGCGAGCTCCACCGCCGGCTCATAGCCGATGGCAATAAAGATCCCGTCGGTTTTAATTTCGGTTTTTTCATTGGTCTTGTTATTGATCAGCAGAACTTCGTTGACCCGCTCTTCTCCCCGAATTTCTTTGACTTCAGTCTCCCACATCACAGGGATGTTATTGTCGATCAGCTGCTGCGCCAGAAACTCCTGGGCCCGCAATTTGTCACGCCGATGAATCAAGGTAACATCGATTCCCATGTGAAAAAGATGCAGCGCTTCGGTCACCGCACTGTTGCCGCCGCCGACCATAATGACTTTTTTATTTTTAAACAGCGGCCCGTCGCAGGTGCTGCAGTAGCTGACCCCTCTGCCGGACAATCGCTTTTCACCGGGGATATTTAAATGCCGGTGACTGGCGCCGGTGGCCAACAGAATGGTTTTGGTCTTAAACTGCCGGCGATTGGTTTTGACGACAAACGGCGGGCCGGACTGGATGTCCACCACCGCTTCGCCCTGAAAGATCTGGACATATTGCAGCGCATGGCTGACCATGATATCCACCAGCGATTTGCCGCCCACCGAGGTAAATCCAGGGTAATTTTCAACGATTGGCGTGGTGGCGACCTGACCACCGAGCGCGTCCCGTTCGACAATGGCCGTGCGCAAGCCGCTGCGGACCGCATAAATACCGGCGGTTAAACCGGCCGGTCCACCGCCAACGATCAGCAGATCGGTTTCAACCAGCTCGGCATCACTGTCCGGTATAAATATGGTCTGGGCTTCTAATTTTTCCAGGGATAGTATAAAAACTTCCTCCGGCTGAGCGCCCTGGCCGATCAGGAGATCGTTGGCAAATGCCTGGGGCACGCTCTGGGCCGAATATTGCTCGGCCAGCTCCGGCTCGCTCTGGATATCGATTATTTCCAGAGAAATCTTATCCGGCATTTCAATGGCGGCCTTGACCGCATTAATGGCCTGCTGGGGACAATACGGGCAGGTCGGGCTGACAAAAATCTTGATATGCCGGTCTGAATCAATGCGTTGCATCACTTTCAATGCCTGATCGCTCAATTGGCTCTTTCCTAGACCGACTAGAATCATTATTTCAAGAAATGTGCGCGCCTCTTCACCCATAGGCGCGCCGAGCCAATGAATAATGTATTTTTCCGGTGCAATCACCAGCGTGGGGGAATGGGTAACATTCCACTGTTTGGCCTGCTCGTGATCCAGGTCATATTCTCGCAAGGTGATCTTTTCGCTCAGCTGGCGAAATGCGCGAATCACCTCCCGGTTGGCTTGCGTAAACACGTCTTCGTGACCTTTGGCAGTGAACAGAAAAAGCGGGATCTCGTTGGGCAATTGATCGAAGGTCGCTTTGAGCTGTTGCAAATAAGCCTGACTGGCCATTTCACTTTGTCTGGGATCCATTTGAGATGTATCCTGCATTTTTAATCCTTCCTCATTTTTAATTTGAAACGATCAGCTCAGAAATATCTTAAGCTGAGCGATTGTCGAGGTTGCTGCAGCTACAAGGCAGATGTTGTTCCGCTATAGTGAACTATGCGGGACGTCATCTAACACAGTAGATGCGGTAAGATCGACAATCCCTTAAGGGGTTTCAAATTAAAAAATTAAAACCGATAGAATTCCTTAAAGATGAATTCCATGCTTATTTTTTAATTTGGAACGATCAGCTTAAGATTTATATTTTAAGTTCAACAAACGCCTGTGTCAACTGCGTTTAAACGTCACAGAGATAGGAGATAAAATGATGAAAAATCCGCTAATTGTTGGTGTTACGGGGGGTGGAAGCGTTGATAATGAGACCGCTCAAAATGCATATCAACTGTGAGAGGCCTGATCGTCGCGCGGGGCTGGTTACTTTTAATTGGGGGCCGCAATTCAGGCGTCATGGCAGCCTCAGCCAAGGGCGCCAGAGAAAACGGCGGTATAAATGATGGTGCGGGTTAATCATCGAATTCGCTGGTTTGCAGTAAAGCCCGGGCGATCTTCAGATCTTCTGGATGAGTAATTTTAATGTTGCTGCGACTGCCGCGTATAATTTTAACCGCTGCGCCGAGCCGCTCTACGAGCGAGGCATCATCGGTTCCTCTAAAACCGTCCTGTATGGCGGAGGCATGCGCTTTTTTGATCAGTTTCACCTGAAACGCCTGGGGCGTCTGCGCCAACCACAAGGTATCGCGCGGCCGGGTTTGAACGATTTCATTTTTGGCATTGACCTGCTTAACCGTTTCGAATGCCGGCAAGCCCAAAATACAGGCGCCATGTTTATGAGCACCTTCGATACAGGCCAGCAGATGCTCCTGTCGTACGAACGGACGCACCCCATCATGAATCAAAACTATGCCATCGTCTTTTTCGATCGTCTTGAGACCGTTGTGCACCGAATCCTGACGCCGCTCTCCGCCGCTAATAAGTTCCGTCTTTTTTTTCACACCGGCAGCGGGCAAAATTGTTTGGCGACAAAAATCAAGATCTTTTGCCGGCAGCGTCACGATAATTTGATTGATCGAATCACAGCGGTCAAATGCCATCAGGGTGTGTGCCAATATCGGCTTGCCATCGAGCTCTTTATATTGCTTGCGCTTTGAATCCTGCATGCGCAAGCCCTTGCCTGCCGCCACGATTATTGCGTACACCATAGTTTGTGATTAGGTATTGGTTATTCGTTATTGGTTATTGAGCAAAAGTATGATTAATTGAAGTTATTTAAGAAACTATTCATATTGGAAAGACCACAGTTAGCCATATGCTCTATCGGGCGACGCTGACACGCTGACATATTTTTTTATATTTAAAAATACTATTTTTTGCGATTAACAAATACACGATTCCCATTACCCAACAAATAGCCAATACCTGATAACTAATACCTACTTTAAATAGCTTAGCGCTTCTGGTAGCGGTACGCCCTTGCCCATGGTGTCTTCACCGTAATTAACGCTGGCAAGAATTTCGATATCCTTTAGGGTGCGCACATCTCCTTTAAAAACGACCTGGTCGAGTTTTTCTTTTTGAATCTTTCCGCCGGCCCATTGAAGATCCAGGACACTGCTGGCGTCAAACCGATCCGATCCAACGCAAAGCTCAACCTGTCCGCCGTAATGCTGAACGATTTTGGCGACCAGTAGGCAGGGCCGACTATGAAATCCGAGCTTAACCGGAACCCCCACCTTGATGGATGCACGCTCGATATTGACATTGAGGATTTTCTGGGCCAATTCAATGCCGCTGGTTAGAAAATGGCAGGCGTAATATAAGCCGTAGTTTATCGTGCGATCCAGCAACGTTTTGGGGTTAACCAATTTGGACAAACGCACCTGCACTTTTTTGTATATCTTTTTATATCCGGCCTCATGCAGGTGGCGCTCATAAAAATGAAGCAGTCGACCCACCATTTGGAGAAGATGTAATACGACCGAAAAATACCCCCGTAACTGTTTGAGCTCTCGATTGCCAAATCTGAACCCACCGTGAATTACATAAGTGTCAA
>JASFGH010000450.1:0-3736 GCA_050123865.1 Desulfobacterales bacterium
AGCGTTATATCCAGTTCGGTGGGTTTTTCCGGGGAAATCAAATGCTCAAAGGTTTGACCGACAAAATGCTCGGCTTTGGTTCCGAAAATAGATTCAGCCGCCGGGTTCATGAACCTTACAATGGCGTTCTCGTCCAGGATCAAAATACCATCGGCATTGGCGTAGATCATACTGCTAAAATTTATTTCGCTCGTATGCAGTGCCTTTTCGGTTTCACGCCGGCTTTCGACTTCCTCACGCAACCGCTTGTTGGTCTTAACCAGTGCCTTTGTGCGCTCTTCGACCAGGTTTTCCATTTCCAGGTGGAGCTTGCGCAGTTCAGCCTCGGCCTGCCATTTCGCACTCAAGGCCGTTGCGAATTGAAGAATTTCCTGACGATGAAACGGTTTTTGCAAATATAGTAATTTGTCCGGCGTATCCGTTTGTTTGACCGACATCCCTGGATTGGACCGGATAAAGCCGCTGACCAGCACAATATTTGTATACGGATCCTTCTTGAGGATCTGCCGGGCCGTCCATTCCCCATCTGGGCCGGGCGGCATTTTTAGGTCAAGGAAGATGACTGCATAGGACTTGTTAAATTCCAGGGAAAGCCGGACGGCTTCAACCGCCTCTTTCCCCTGGGAGCAGCAATCAAGATCAAATTCAACGGTTTTATCGTCTCTTTTGGCGTCTAAATTCAGGATTTGCTCGTAGAGATCCAGAATGGCGGGATCATCGTCAACAGCCAGGATGCGATATTTTTGCAGGGGCATATCTGTCATGGTCAACAGGATCTTCTGGCATCATCGTTATAAGTGTTATCTAATTGAACGAGATACAATTATAATTAATAGCAAAAATATATATTAATTACAATAAGTTTTAGCTGAGCCGGGCGTTAAAATTATAGAAAAATAAAATTTATTGCAAAGATTATTTTACATTTCTATTTTTAAAATTTGTAACCCTTCTGGATTGCCGATCTTGCTGCATCTACTGTGTCAGATGCCGTCCCGCATAGTATTACTATAGCGGAACGACCTCTTCCTTTTGCTACAACAACCTCGACAATCGCCCAGCTCAGGTCCAGAAATTGAGAGATGCAAATGTCAAATAAAAGATATAATGGCGGCTGCTTGTCAAAGACTATTTCATTTGTTAATAAATTAATTTTGCAATAATTTTCATGCAAGATTCAGTTAATTATCTGATATGATTAAACCGGCAGACGATCCCAGGCTGATTCTGGCCTCCAATTCTCCGCGGCGACGAGAGCTACTGACGCAAGCGGGGCTCAGGTTTAGTGTTATTCCAAGTGAAGTCGACGAGCGCAAGGTGGCGGGGTCGGATCCGGATGTACTCGTCAGGACCCTGGCGGAGTCCAAGGCCATTAATATAGCGCAAAAACATCCGGACAGCTGGGTCATCGGTGCTGATACGATTGTGGTCATCGAGAACCAGATTCTGGGTAAACCCGATTCGGTGGTTGCGGCCAGAGTTATGCTCAAGCGCTTAAGCGGCAATATCCATCAGGTGTTTACCGGGTATTGCGTCTGCTGCAAGCACAAAGCGCGCCTTTTCACGGATGCGGTAAAAACAGACGTATGCTTTAAAAGCCTCAGCAATGCGGAGATCGAATGGTATATCCAGACCGGTGAACCATTTGACAAGGCCGGTGGTTACGGTATCCAAGGCATCGGATCTGTTTTGGTGAAAAGCATTAAGGGCTCCTACACCAATGTGGTCGGTCTGCCCGTGTGTGAGGTTGTTGATTTTTTGATTAATGAAGGCGTGATCGCAAGTGATGATCGCGTTTTTTGATCCGCATGCTTATACTTTGGTGAGTCTGAAATGAAACGACGACTGGATCAGGTTATGGAGCGTATACAACAGGCATCTCAAGCCTGTGGACGGGATGCGGAATCCGTGCGGCTGGTTGCGGTTAGCAAAACCGTTGCGCCCGCAGCGGTTTGCGCAGCACTGGAAGCCGGGGTAACCATCCTGGGCGAAAACTATGTTCAGGAAGCGCGCGAAAAATTTAAGGCCCTAGTTCAATACCCGGTCTCCTGGCATTTTATCGGCCACCTGCAGTCCAACAAGGCCAAATATGCGGTCAGGCTCTTTGATTTGATTCATTCGGTGGATTCGCTAAAACTGGCCCGGGAACTCGACAAGCAGGCCGCCAAAGTGGGCAAAATCCAGCAAATTTTGGTGCAGGTCAATATCAGCGGTGAGGACACCAAATCCGGTATTGCCGCTGATGAAACGATGGATTTAATTTCCGATACCAGCAAAATGAACAATCTATCCGTTCAAGGCCTGATGACCATGCCACCCTATTTTTACCAGCCTGAAAAAGTCCGCCCGTTTTTTGCGGCCTTGCGCAAATTGCGGGATGAGATCGAAGGCTGTCACATACCCAATGTGTCCCTGCCGGAATTATCCATGGGAATGACCGGAGACTTTGAAGTTGCCATTCAGGAGGGAGCCACATTGGTGCGAATCGGCACAGCCATTTTTGGAGAAAGAACATGAAAGTGCTCTTGCATATCTGTTGCGCAAACTGCGCCATATATCCCATTCAAGCCATGCGAACGGATGGTATGGAGGTGATGGGTTTTTTTTACCGTCACAACATCCACCCGTATAGCGACTGTCTGAAACGTCAGGAAGCAGTGGAAACTTTTGCTGAGCAAAAGGACTTAAAGGTCATTTATCAGGACGGCTATGACCTGGAAGGCTTTATCCAGAATGTTGCCTTTCGGGAGTCGGAGCGCTGCAATTATTGCTATCATGAGCGTTTGCGGTCGACCGCCTTGATTGCCAAACGCGGAAAATTTGACGCCTACTCCTCAACTTTGCTTTACAGTAGAAAGCAACAGCATGATCTGATCCGCGCGATAGGCGAATCCATCAGCAAATCGGTGGGTGTGCCGTTTTTATACCAGGATTTTCGGGCGGGCTGGAAGGAAGGTATAGAGTGCTCCAAACAAATGGGGCTTTACCGGCAGCAGTATTGCGGGTGTATTTACTCTGAAAAAGACCGCTTTTTTAAGAAGTAAAGATGGATCTTTTTCCGCTGAGCTGCGTTCTCCGCGGGTTTCTGTCTTCGACGTGCTCAAAGTACGCCTCAGACAAAAACCCCTGCCCGCCATCGCGAGCGCTCAGGCGAGGCGGGCGGGCTTGTGCGGCCTTGCTCAACGAAAAAATCTCTCATTTTTATAGTCTATAAACCATAAGCGTTGCTCACGGCCGTCAGCCATCAAAAAAACAGGCAGTTGTTTGCTATCATTTTTTTTGCAATTATAATTAATCGATCCGATAAGTCATTTTTTGAAATTTTATGTTTGGAAATTTTATATACTTTATCATTGTTCTGCTGATTTATCTAACGTATCAGCCCTCGGAAGAAACCAATCTTAACGGCCTGGAAACGTTTACCCTATTTATCGGCTTTATTTTACTTTTTTTTTACTTTACCGCATTTTTGTTTCGTCGACTAGAGCGACGCATAACGAATGGTGAGTTCGCATCGCTTGACGCACAATTTCACGCTATTTTGATGCGTCAATCCATCATGGCGATTTTAATTTTCGCCGTCGACATTTATGGCCTCAGCCTGCCATCCTTTTTTATCCATATACCGCTGTTTGCTACCATACCAACGCTCGAAGCACTGTTGTTTCTGGGCCTTTTTGTTTTTTATTTAGCGCTTGTCTGGGCCTGTGCCTATGGTCCCAATAAGAAGCTATAC
>JASFGH010000451.1:0-3726 GCA_050123865.1 Desulfobacterales bacterium
TTGAACTCTTAAACCAGCTGAATCTATCGATGATATGTTAGATATAAATGATGACTGTGTTAGGTTTTTGTTAATTTTCTAACAATCGGATCATCGCTATTTCCGAGAAAAAAGCGCTGGCATTCTTACCTATCCAAATCATTCAAATATTGTGAAGTTTTACCAAATCCGACAATTCTCACGAAATTTTCTAAGCCAGTGCCGTCAGCACAAATAGACACTAATATCGCTCCGAGACGACACTGAACAAATAAGACCGTTTTGAAAGCGTCGGAAGTCGCGGCGGAGCTATGGTCTTTGTTTCGGTGTTGGTCATTGAAAAATTCAGCACCCTTTCAAGATCGTTCACATACTCAAGGCGTTTTGCGCAGCGCAGGCACATTTGATTGTTTTTATCCTGATCTTTCAATTGACAGAGCAAGCAGGGATTCGACTCCATTTTGTGGTCTCCTTTAGTTCAAAATGCACGACGGGTTTGTCCGAATGAAAGCTGATTAAGTAATGGGTATTAGCGCCTAATTAGCAAATGATTAAAATTCAGTGAAACCTCGATTTCCATTCTTAGGAAGAGAGAAGCGTTAAATTTTTCTTTTTTTAAAACCCATCGCTAACGTGTGGTGGTTGTGATCCGGTCAGCCTTGTTTTAACGCAGACTTAATACGGTCTTTACAACGCGCTAACAAAATGAGCTTAGACTATTGGGTCTAGAGCATTTATAATTGGCTTTTTAGAATCCGAATCGATAGGGAAGCGCGTGAAATATCTGGTCGGTTTCGAAGACAAACAGGCGTTTAGTCCAAAAGCTGTGGGACAGAAATTCTTTAACCTGGCAAAAGCGGCTCGCGCTGGATTTGCAGTCCCGCAAGCCGTTGCTATCAGCACAAAGGCTCACCAATTCTATATTTCTCATGGCAGCTGGCCGGACGGTCTGCTGGATGAGGTCTTCAAAGCAGCTACCGGTTTAGATTTATCCAAAGGGCTTTCCATCCGCTCGTCGGCAACACTAGAAGATTTAGAGAAACAAAGCTTTGCCGGACAATACCGAACGTTTCTTCAAATCGTCAGTGAGGCTGAATTAAAAGATAAAATTGAAGAATGCTGGAAAGATGCCGGTTCTCAGACCGTCCAAAGATACTTGAAAGCAAAACGCATCCATCACCCGGAAGAGCCAATCCCTTTGATGGGGGTCATTATTCAAAAAATGGTCAACGCCGTTGCCGCCGGCATCGCCTTTGGACGAAATCCCATGAATCCGGCCCGGGATGAAATTGTGATTGAAGCGGTAAAGGGTTTGGCGGAAGAACTCGTCAGCGGTCATTTAACGCCCTACCGCGCCATTATTGATCGACAAAATACAATCACTGTGACACCCCCATCGCAAGATCTATCCCGCTTGACCATTGGTGAAGAAGTGCTGATGACCCTTCTTCCGTGGTACGATATCGCCAACCTGGTGCGTACACTCCAGTCAAAAAATGATCATATCCCCCTAGATATCGAGTGGGCCATTGATGAAGAGAAAAAAATTTGGTTGCTGCAATCACGGGTCATCACCACATTGGATCAGCAAAGATGGCACGTACCTCCGGGTGTTTGGACGCGTAAAATTGCCAATGACCTATGGGCTGACCGTCTCACGCCATTTCTAGCAAATGAAATGGTGCATAACGCGCAGCTGTTTGATCTTACCCGCATCTTAAAAATCCTGGGCATTCAAGTTACCCGACCAACTTTGGCGGTCATACATGGTTACCTGTATGTCAACTGTAAAAGCATCGCAAATGCCTTAGCCTACATTCCATCCAGACTTCGGCTACCGGATTTGAAAGCACTATTTCCATTAGATTTTACTTTCGATGATAAATCCGCATCATCACTGATGAAACAAATTACAGTTGCCATCCGCAGCCCTGCTCTCTTATTATTGGAACCGGGGATTATCCCATTTGTTTGTATCTGGATCACCCGCCGCAACCAAAAAAAAATAAATCGCCAAATAGATAGGATAAAGCAACAACACAAGGCGTCTGCCCAAAAGGCATTTGAAAGTTTACAATTATCATTGGCATCTTTACGCCGGGTGCAAATCAGCAACCAGTGGCCGTATTTTTATGCCAATTATCTGACATGGCTTCTACGATGGTTAATGGTGGATGTCCTTAAATCTACACATGAGCAATTCCTCGAAGTTCTGAGCCAAGACGGCTACAATACTACCATCGAAATCGAAAAACAGTTTCAGCGCCTGACAAACCAAATCGTCGCTGATGAAGAAATGCACGCTCTATTCTTAACGCAACCTTCGACAAAATTGTGGCCGGGATTGTCGAAAAATCTTCGGAAAGATCTTCATACATTTTTGATGAAATTCGGTTGCCGCTCGCGCCATCGAACGCTTTTTGTCAAGCGCTGGGCAGAGGCGCCCGAAGAAGTTATAGGGATTCTGCAAACGCTTGTTCGCCACAAGCAAGGGGTCGCAAAGAGTCAATATCCGAAATCAGATCAAAATCGAATGACCGTTTTACGGGCTACCTCCGATTCGTCTGCACCTCAAAAAAACAATTATTTATTCTTGCTGAAACCACTGATAAAACTCACCAGAACATTTTTAGACCTGCGGGAAGAGCAACGATTTTTACTGGATAAGGTTCTGTATCAAATAAGATTGTCTTTGCTGGCATTGGGCCGTTATTGCGGACTGAAAGAAAAAATTTTATTTTTAAAAAATTCCGAAATTCAACAGCTCATTAATGGCACTATAGCTGAAAAAAAGAATAAAAAAATTGCCGCTGACCGCCAACACCGTTTTGTTGAACCCTTTGATGTCAGTACATTCTACATTGACGGCCGGCCCGAAAATGAGTTTCAAATGCAAGGTGAGGTTTTTCAAGGAGTTGGCACCAGCCCAGGCAAGGTTTCCGGGCGCGCCCGGATTGTGAAAGATCCGACCCGCATCCAGCTAAATTTAGGCGAAATTATAATTGCTGAAAACACAGACCCAGGGTGGACTCCGATTTTAAGTACGGTCAATGGCATGGTCATCGAGGAAGGCGGGTTGCTCAACCATTGCTCCATTGTGGCCCGCGAACTGGGTATTCCAGCCGTTGTGGGCGTCCGTCGGGCCACCCAAATCATTCCTGAAGGGGCTATGATCACCATTGACGGGGGGATGGGGTTGGTACGTATCGAAGAGGATTAGGTATTGAGTATTAGTGTGGTGTGATGTCATAGATCGAGCAACCAAAATATTTAATCCACGAATATCTAATATCTATCGAAATTTTATATCCTTCCACGCTAATCGGACGATGCCTTCGACATCTTCCCAGTTGCCGCTTTCAATCCATTCGGCCACGATAAGGGCTACATCAGGATAGCGCACGGGTGGGGCTGAAGGAGCCTCCAAGAATCTTTCGACAACATCCTGATTTAGTTTTTCCATTATCGTCCCCAACTTTAGCTCAGAAATCACAAAAGCGTTGGAGGCCTGTTCCATTTGTCCGGCCAGTGGTTTAACCAAAAATTTCTTCCCCAGGTACAGCGCTTCGCTAAGCAGCTCAAATCCTGCATTGCTGATAACGCCATTGCAGCTTTTTAAGTCATTTAAAAAACCACTTCGCGAAAAGGGACGCCAATGAATATTGTTATCATCTTGAGCCGCTGCAACATCACAGTATATATAAAATTGATGGGTGGCAAACGGTTTCAACAAAGATTTAATATCAT
>JASFGH010000452.1:0-3722 GCA_050123865.1 Desulfobacterales bacterium
ATCCATATACCAGTATGCGTATGGTGAAACGCCCATATAGCCTTCCCCATCGGGACCCAGCTTGTCCAGCAACATCTTGCTCATGGCCCAGAAGGTGCCCATAAAGGTGATATCCAGGCCGAGATCCTTGGCCCCGGTGATGACTTCCGGTATCGGTGAGACCACATAGCCCTGGAAGATGCAGTAGTCGGGCTTTTTGCGCTTGAGATCCAGCAGCTGGCTGGTGACATCCACGGCCCCGACCTTAGCAACTTCTTCGGCGACCAGCTCGATGCCCAGCTCTTTGGCTAGCTTGCGGGCAAACGGAAGCGGATCACGACCGAATTCGGTGGGGCTATGGAAGAACGCCACTTTGGGCGCCACGCCTTTTTTCTTGGGGTTGTTGGCGATGTATTTCAAAAGCACACCGAACTGCTGGGCGTAGGTCGGCCCGCTGACAAAGATATAGGGATTTTTCTCCCGCACGCTGAGCTCTTCTGAAAAGCTGGTGGACCCATAAAGCACCTTGTATCGGCTGTTGATCTCGGGTGCCAGGGCCTTTCCCTGGCCGGTGGACTCGCCGTACATCATGGCCGGTTTTTCCTGAGCCATCATCTTTTTAAAAGAAGCAATGGCCCGCTTGAGGTCGTAGCCGGTGTCTTCATAGATGTATTTAAATTTTTTTCCGCCCACGCCACCCTGCTCGTTGGCATAATTTAACGAATCCATCAGTCCGGCATTCAGATGCTTGCCGGCAAAGGCGAACCGCCCGGTGATCGGCTGGCAGGCGCCCACTTTGATAACATCTTCGGCAAACACATTCCCCGCCGCCCCGAGCAAAAACAGCATCAACGTCAGTGCCATAAAGATTCTCACGTGTTTCATAGCTGACTCCTTTCTTTTGGGTTATGGGTTTCAAGGGTTTTTTAATGGTTTTGAGTGTTGTACCCATGAATGACTGAAAGCCATTTCAAAATTATCCTTCCAGGAGATTTTGAAATGCCTCGTAGCGATAATCGCCAGATCAAAAAAAGCTCACTTAAAAGATACCGACGCTTAGTTGCCGGATGGTCATGTTTTTTTCTGAAAGGCGCTATGCCGATTATTGACTTTTTGGTAACACCGTGTCCCGATATTTGGGATGATGGGCGCCGACAGTTTTGGATCAACCCATAGCGCGGATTAAATCCCAAATATCGGGACACCGGTACTTTGAAAATTATAGCGTCTTTCAGAAAATGACATGACCGGACAACGCGCTCTAATTTGTAAATTATTTCTGGGACGCGATACTAGTACTCAAAGGGCCACAACCGAAAATAATCTTTTAACCGACGCCACATTTCTGCCAGGCCGTGGGGCTCGAAAACCAGAAACACCACGATCAGTAAACCGAAAACAACCTGCTGCAGCGGAAACAGGTAGCCCATTGCCTGCGGAAAAACGTCAACCATTATGCCCAGCGTGTTTTTCAGTATTTCGGGCACCAGGGTCATGAAGATGGCACCGAAAATGGCCCCCAGAATACTTCCCAGCCCGCCGACGATAATCATGGCCAGGTAGCGGATGCTTTCCATCAACGGAAAATGCTCGGGGGTGACGGTTCTCAGAAAGTTAACCCACAAACACCCCGCCACACCGGCCATGAAAGAGCTGATGCCAAAGGCATACATTTTATAGCGCAACAGGTTGATGCCCATCAACTCGGCTGAAATATCGCGGTCGCGAATGGCGATGAAGGCACGTCCCACCCGGCTCCGGAAGATATTGCGGGCCGCGGTCACGCAGATGACCACCACTGCCAGGGTTACAAAATAAAACTTGAATTCATTATCCAGCGAAACCCCCGGCACAGAAGGCGGGGGCAGATTGATGCCCCGAATGCCGCCGGTCATCGATTCCCAGTGCACGAAAATAAACTCGAAAATAACCTGAGCGGCCAGGGTGGCGATACATAGATACAGTCCCTTCATTCGCATCGAGGGCCCGCCGACGATCAAGCCGAAAACAGCAGCCGACAGACCGGATAAGGGCAGGCACAGCAAAAAGGGCACTCCCAGGCGGGTCGTTAAAATCGCCGCTGTATAAGCTCCGATGCCCACAAAAGCCGCGTGCCCCAGTGAGATCTGACCGGCAAAGCCGGTTAGAATGTTGAGCCCCACGGCCGCCACAACGGCCACCCCCACCAGGTTGGCCATGTACAGCCAGTAATTTCCGGCTACAAAGGGAAACACCAAAAGAGCCGCAAACAAAATGCCCATCCAGAAACGAACCGTGGGTGTTTTAAAAACCGCCTCATCTGCGACATAGCTGTCTTTGAAATCTCCGATGCGCATAGGTTATTTAGAGCCTTTCAATCTCTTCTTTGCCGAAAAGGCCATAGGGTTTGATCAACAGAATCAGCACCAGGACAACAAACGGTGCAACATCTTTTACGCCGCCGTGAAAATAAGGGTCCAGGTAGCCGCCGGCCAGATTTTCGATAATGCCCATGATAAAACCCGCCAGGACGGCGCCGCCGATAGAGTCCAGACCGCCCAGGATAACCACCGGAAATATTTTAAGGCCGATATGCCCCAGGGTGGGGTGCACGCCGCCGATGTTGCCGATGATAATGCCGCCCAGGGTAGCGGCAACAGCCCCGAAAGCCCATGAGAGGGTAAACATGGCCTTGACGTTGATACCCATCGAAAAAGAGGCGCTTTGATCTGCGGCCGTGGCACGCATGGCTATTCCGACTTTAGCGTATTTGAACAGCAGGGCAAAAACGATCACCACCACCACCGCCAGCACGAAGCCATAAAAAAGGTTGGAGCGCACGACGATATCACCGATAATCAGCGGGGCTCTGGGCACAATCGCCGGAAAGCTGCGAAAATCAGACCCCCATACCATTTCGGCAATGCCCATCAGAATCGAGCTGAGGCCGATGGTGACCATGACAATGCTGATGGTGGGATGGCCTAGCATGTGCCTCAATACCAGGCGCTCGACCATAAATCCCAGCAGGGCGGCACAGCCCATCACACCAATAAAGGCGGGGATGGCCGGCAGCCCTATGTAAACCATAAAGGTATAAAAAAAATAGGCCCCGATCATCATGAATTCGCCGGTGGCGAAATTGATGATGCTCGTGGCCTTGTAAATCAGGACAAAACCCAGAGCAATTAATGCATAAACGCCCCCGACCGCAAAACCGCTAACGAGCAGCTGAAGGAATATGTCCATTGCGCGCCTTTTTCTCTCCCAGGTAGGCTTTGACGACCTCCGGGTGCTGTTGAACATCCCCAGGTTTGCCCTCGGCCAGATTCTGGCCGAAGTTGAGAACCAAAACCCGATCCGAAATATCCATGATCACTTTCATATCGTGCTCGATGAGCACGATCGTCATGTTGTGCTCTTCATTGATGTCCAGTATGAAGCGGGCCATATCTTCGGTCTCTTCGGCATTCATGCCGGTAACCGGCTCATCCATCAACAGTATTTTCGGTCGCATGGCAAGGGCGCGGCCCAGTTCGACGCGTTTTTGAAGACCGTAGGCCAGAGATCCCACCGGCAGCTTCCGGATGGCCTCGATTTCTAAAAAATCGATAATGTCTTCTTCGATTTTGCGCCTGAGCGCCATCTCTTCCCGATGGGCCGGCCCCCAGTAGCACAAAGATGCCAGCAGGCCGGTTTTCAAATGGCTATGAGCGCCGAGCTTGATATTGTCCAGGGCGGACATGCCGCGATAAAGCGCGATA
>JASFGH010000453.1:0-3720 GCA_050123865.1 Desulfobacterales bacterium
GATCCAGAAAGGAAGCATAATCAGCAGAAGTAGAACCGATTTGAACCGGGTTTCGCTGCGGTAGAAAAAGTATGCCGGAATATATCCCATCACAAGACACAAGGCTACGCTTTCTAAAGAAACACGAATGGTTCTCAGAAGTATTGAAGGATAAAAAAAATCGGCAAAGAATTTAGCATAATTGCCGAACTGAAAGGCGGCAATATCGGCACCGGTGGGGGATCTCAGCCAAAAACTGTAAACGACTATGAAGCAAACGGGGACAACCAGCAAAAGGAACACGGCACTCAATGCCGGAGATAAAAGTGCCCACGGTTTCCAGGATTTTGGATGCATGGGTGCAAAGAGTTAAAGGGTCAATAAAGGAAGAAATAATTTGTGTAGACCACATGTAATTGAACTCCTGCCGAAAGTCAAGAGCTGCAATCCTAAAAATATCCCTATTTATGTTTGTTTCTGTCCGTAAAAGCATTATTGACGGGCATTTACAGGAATTTGTATTTTTATAAGATTAAAACTGTCAAATTAAGATTTTTTGTCGTAATCTCTGTGGGCTCTCTATTTTAGGACATTTACCATAGTAGACCATCAAAAATAGATGATTTCAATAAATTTGCACGCTTGACGTTTTTGAAAATTTTTTGTAAAAGTATAACCAATGAAAGCTAATTATTTTTAATTTAAAATTTAGGGAGGTCAGATGACAAAAGCAGAATTAATCGAAAAAATGGCTAAGGATGCAAAAATTACTAAAGTCGCCGCCGGTGTTGCTCTGGAATCATTTATGAGCAATGTGACCAAGGCCCTCAAAAAACGAAATGGGAAGGTGACACTGGTCGGGTTCGGCACTTTTCGGAAAGTCTACCGCAAAACCCGCAAGGGTCGCAATCCACAGACCGGCAGACAAATCAAGATTAAGGGCAGAAATGTCGTAAAATTCAAAGCCGGCAAAACACTTCAATCAAAAATCTAAATTTAGCGTTTTAATCTCATGTGGGCAGTTAATCAGTTTGCATTCCGGCTTGATTAACTGCCCATTTCAATTTGACTTAACATACGCTCAATTTCTGCAAACAACCCATTCGGACGCATAACTCGTTTTGACGATTGGATCAGCCGGCGCCATAAGAACCGAAACCTTCCGCGTATTTACAGAGGAAGAATACCGGAAACTCATTTCGGAATTGCCATAAGCAGATGATTTAACCATTTATGCAAGATCTAAGCGTATACCTCCACTTTATAACGATCAATTGAAGGCCACATGTCGGTACTTGAAGACATCAGATCTTATCAAATGAGAAATTTTTCGATCACAATTTTGGTGATTATTTTTTCCGCAAGTCTCATACAAACGGCACATGCAGCTTCAAGCTCTGATGACGTTTACCAGGCGCAAAAAAAGCTCAAAGAGTTGGGGTACGATCCAGGCGCTATCGATGGAATATGGGGCAGAAAAACCACATTAGCTATAAAGCGTTTTCAACGGGAGAAAGGATTGCCTGTTACCGGACAATTAGATCAGCAGACACGAGCAGAATTAATTGATAGAAAACCGCCGTCACAGCGCTCCTTCAACCAAGCCATCAAAAGGGATGATTTCATCACCGTCAAGGCCTTAATAGCAGCTGGAGTTGATGTCAATGCCAAGAATAAATCTGGGGAAACACCGCTACATATAGCTGCTGTGAGGGGCTATCAGGAAATAACCTCAGTGCTTATTGATAAAGGTGCTAATGTCAATGCTATAGATGGACGTGAGCTAACGCCGCTACATGCAGCTGCATGGGGCGGTCATAAAGAAACAGTCGCCCTTCTCATCGCCAACGGAGCAGAAGTCGATGCCCGCGGCGATGATGGCGTAACGCCTATGCTCGTATCAACCCTGTCGGGTCGTAATGATACCATGGAGCTACTCATCAATAATGGAGCCAATATCAATGCAAGAAACCGAAGCGGTATGACGCCGTTGCATGCAGCTGCCTTAATGGGTCAATATAAGGCAGTCGAGCTGCTTGTTAATAAGGGGGCTGATGTTAACGCCAAAAATAATGAGGGCATAACACCGTTGCAGATAGCGTCTCGAAAGGGTTATCAATCAATAGTGACCTTGCTGGAGAAACACGTCAGATGATATAAGACCCAATTTATTAAAGTGTGGCTGGCAGAAAAATAAAAGTTCCGATTGGGAGCTGGCTAAAGTCTCTTATTTTATTGCCGTTTAACAGTTTTTTAGATGGCAAATAATAGATTGTTTTATTATCCTTATATTTGAAACCCGCAATACGGAAGGCCGTACGGTCTTTACTGAGTTTATAAGGTCCTTTATATCCGATAATTAGCCTGGTTCTAGCCGGCAAATCATCCCAATCGTTTATCATTGATCCAGGCTTTATTTGACCGGAGGGCAAAAAATAGATCGTCGTTTCACGATTATACAATTTTCCCGCAAGAGACCATGCGGTATTTCCATTCGATATAGTCTTAATAAGACCATTGTCTTTTAACACTTCAAAGCTGCTTTCATGGTTTAGCAGCACCACCGTTTTTGCGGGTACGCGGTGCCAACCGATTTCATCTGCAATTTGATCACCTGTATATTGGCGTCCGTTTGGGAATTTATATACCGTTGTGATGCTATCGTAATCTTCGCCTGCAATAGCCCAAGCGGTATTGCGCTTAGATATTACATTCGCTTCATCAAGCTGATGATCAATTTTGTGCTGGCCATAGAACACATCAGAAAGTTGGGCATCAGCCATGAGTCTGCCGGCTCGCACATCGGGATCATAGGGCCAGGTCGACCCTAAACCCGCTTTGGTGCGTATAAAGTTTTTTGCACAACGCTTGCGCCCGCGGTGAACTTCTTTAAACCATCGGTTCGGCGCGCCATAGGCTACCTGGCTGTGGGTCAGAACTGACCGGTCATTCAGGTCATATACGTCTTGTAAAATGTCAATCAATCTGCCTGCCGATCGATACTGTTTTTCAGAAATGGGAGCGTAATGATAACCTACTAACTCAATTCCAATTGAAATCTGGCTAACGTCTGTCTCGCCATTCCACATGCTGCGACCAGCATGGTCGGCTACATATTTTTTATCCAGCATACGATAAGTGCGTCCGTTGGGTGCAATCACATAGTGGGCATGACCGCCATTGGTGCGTCGCCCATTACGTAAATGTTTCCCTTTAGAAACAACCCTCAGTGTTGATTTAAGACCTAGCTCTGAGGTGTGAACTATGATGTATTTTGTCTTTTTACGATGGACTTTTTTGTATCTGGGATTTAATCGCGAACGGAAATCGACTATGGAATGCTGGTAGTTATATCGATCGGTTTGGGTGAAGGCGGCTGACAAAGATGGTAAATTGAATAGAAAGAAAACACAGATAAATACAATAAGTACGAATTTTTTATTGTACCGCACCCTCCGATCCTTCATATAGACACATTTATCCAAATCAGTCGCATCCAACTTAGTTAACCAAATCCAAAATGAATAAAAACACAATCATACTGAAAGTTACCAAAAATTTCTCAGTAATTCAAATAGCTATCAAGCAATTGCAGCATCTGACTCGGATTTTATATTACGAAGCGAAGGAGCCCGAGATGGGCAATTGGCAGTCTTAGTGGACCATAGTACCGATGGTCAGATGGTTCTGACCGGTAAGGTGGGGAACCGATGTCCAAGGGACCCACTGCAGGGAAGGGGA
>JASFGH010000454.1:0-3713 GCA_050123865.1 Desulfobacterales bacterium
AACTCATCAAAAGAATGTTCAAAGTCACGGTCCAGGATGGTTATCATTTCGTCGTATGAAGGTATTTGGTACGTGCCGGCCAAAATATCAGAGAGCGCCTCCCTGACCATCTGGCGCGCGCAGATCTTGGCATCAGAAACGTATAGGGGTGTTCTCTCTTTTTGCAGTGTTTTCATGTTAATGGGTAAAATTAAACATTAAATAGCCGGCTGTCTAATCTGCGCCCAGAATCCAAACTGGGCTCCTCAAAAAAGGGATTTATCTCCTGAAATAATCGGATGCAGCTGTTTACGATAAAATGCAATCCAGATAGCACCGCTTTGCAGACCATATTCAGTTTCTTGAAAAGGGAAAATAAAAAAAATAAAAAAAGCTTGACATACCACATTGTAGTATCGTATAAAGAAGATACCCCACAGATCTATGCTTCTAATGCATACCTCTATGTCCTCCTCATCTGGCGACTCATATCCCCATGAGTCGCCATTTTTTTGGGCCCAATATGGCTTTCTGCGTCTGCTTGAACAATCGATATCGTTGTTATCATTATTAAAATAAAAATGAAACCCCCAAATTCGGCAATTGAAATCGAAAATGGCGATTTTGACAATCCCTGCACTTTGAGATATAAAGGGATTGTCAAAAAACGTCTTGCTATGCCGTTTTAACCGTTTTAAAGGAGGAGAGAATGAATCGCAAAAATTGGGTGTTTCTGGTCTTCTTTCTGGTTATTTTTGTGGTGTTCTTAGCACCCTCGTGCGCCAAAAAGGATTTAAAAACTGAGCCCACAATGTCAGAAGAGGAAGCCCGCAGGCAGGCCGAGGAGGAAGCCAGGCGCCGGGAACTCGAACGCCAGGCTGCCATCAGGGAGGAATCTCTCAAAGAGGATGCCCTCAGAGCTGAAAGCGAAAGGATGCAAAGCGCCAGGGAAATATTTGAAAATGAGGATGTGTTTTTTGAATTTGACAGCGCCAGGTTATCGGTTGAGGCACAGGAGATTCTGCGAGCCAAAGCGGAATGGCTCAGGGCCAATCCGTCTGCCCGGGTTTTGATCGAAGGGCACTGTGATGAGCGCGGCACCAACGAGTACAACCTGGCACTTGGCGACCGACGTGCTTACACCGCCAAAGCCTTTCTGGCCGACCTGGGTATCGATGACACCCGGTTATCCATCATCAGTTATGGCGAGGAGCAACCGATTGACAGCCGTTCTACTGAAGATGCCTGGGCCAAAAACAGGCGGGCGCATTTCGTCATTAAGTAAGGATGCAGCCGTGCCTGCAATGCCAACGATGACATCAGGCTATAAACTTATTTTTTCTAATCGCCCGGAGAGGATAAGGCCCCCATCCCGTCTGCAAGCGTTTCGGTAATCATATGACGGATCAAGCTCAGCCGGCAGCATCAGCCAGACGCATTGCTTTTTTCATATCACCTCACGGATTTGGTCATGCCGCGCGCGCAGCCAGTATTATGGATGCGTTGACGGCCATTGATCCCGTATTTCATTTTGATATTTTTACCACTGTGCCGGATTGGTTTTTCAGGCAATGCCATTCTTTTACCTTTACATATCATCGTCTGCTGACGGATATCGGTCTGGTTCAGCAAACGCCCTTTCGGGCTGATTTAGCGGCAACCATTCGAGCGCTTAAACAGTTTTTACCCTTCGACCCCGCACAAGTTGCAAGCCGGGCTGAACAATTGCGACAGCAGAATTGTGAGCTGGTAGTTTGCGATATCGCTCCGCTGGGAATTCGAATTGCTCAAAAAGCAAACTTGCCTTCGGTTTTGATCGAAAATTTTACCTGGCCCTGGCTCTATCAGGGATACACCGACAAAAGGCTGAACGAATTCAATCCGTATTTGCAGGCAGCCTTTGCCGAGGCCAATTATCACATCCAAACACAACCGATCTGTCATTCCGCAAATGCGGATTTTGTGTCGGCCCCGGCCAGCCGCAAAATTAAAATGTCTTCCCGTCTGATTCGGCGCAGACTGGGATTGTCCGACAGCTGCAAGGTCGTTATCATCACTGCCGGAGGATCCCCAAAAAACTACAGCTTCATCGACACTCTGAAACAGGTGACCGATATCCATTTTATTTTACCGGGTACCGCCGATACCGTATCCATGCAGGACAACCTCATTCTGCTACCGGAGAACTCGGCTTATTTTCACCCCGATTTGATCAACGCCGCCGATGCGGTGGTGGGTAAAGTCGGATACAGTACCATTGCCGAAATTTTCCAGGCCGGCATCCCCTTTGGCTACGTTACCCGTCCTGAAAACCGTGAAATGCAACTGCTGGTTGATTTTATCGAAAAACAGATGAGCGGCATGGCAATTGCGGAATTAGAATTTCACAATGGGACGTTCACTGAACATCTGGACGAGCTTTTAAAGATCCCCAGCACCGCGGGTAACCGGCCCAATGGGGCCGATCAAATTGCGGGCTTTATCTCCGCTCGTGTCCTTCGTGCCCTTCGCGGTTATATAGGCATCACTTGAGCTTTCTGCATAGCTGAAGTGGCAACATGGATACAGGCCGATGTGCTGAACACCCACGCCGGAGGGGCCTATGGTGACAAACGCCGGGCGCTGGCCCGCCTTGCACGCCGTATCGAAATTAATAAAAGATATCGACAGGTGTCGTCGAATGCTGGCGATCTGCTTGACAAGCGGTTGCATTCCTGCCAAATGTAACGTTGTGGCAGGCTATCCATCAGCATCCAAACATGCCACACAATCGTGTGCCAAAACAAAAACGAAAACACTCTCAACTACCGAACAGGAGCCCCACATATGGATGATCTTTACGTTCGTTTGGCCAAACACCTGGAAAGCCTGACCATGGGTTACCCGTATACCGATGAACTCCTCGATCTGCTACAGGAAATGTTCAGCCCGACTGAAGCTCAGGTGGCACTGGCCATACCCAATGATCTTGAACCGCTGCAAGTCGTCAGCCTGAATACGATTGCAGTGGGTTCGGATCTGCCACTGCCGGAAGTTACCCGGGCACTGGATTCGATGGCCGGGCGCAATATGTTATATACAGCGCCCACCGCAGATGGCGCCAGCGGTTATGCACTGCTGCAGGTGGGTTACGGGTTGCCCCAGGCATTCTTCTGGAAGGGAAAACTGGACGATACCACCAAACGCATGGCCAAGCTGGTTCTGAAATATTTTACGGTTCCCACCACCCAGAAGATTTACGGTGGTGTGCGCACCAAATCCTTTAAGTACAGTCCGGCCAACAGAAGCATTGAGATTCCCATGCAGGGCGTCATGCCGAATGAACAGATTGGCCCGATTGTTGATGCGGCCACTAAAATTGCCGTGGCCCATTGCCCCTGCCGCATGTCAGCAAAAATTTTGGGTCGCACCGATTGCCCCCATAGCCTGGAAGTGTGCGTCAAATATGATGAAATGGCAGAGTTTGTGATTGATAGAGGCCTGGCCCGCGAAATCTCCAAAGACGAAGCCCATCAGATTATGGCAGACAGTGAAAAGGAGGGGCTGGTTCATATGGTGGACAATGCCCAGGGGCAAATAAAGCATACCTGCAATTGTTGTGGTGACTATTGCTGGAATGTCGGCATTATCCGGCGCCGCAAAATACCACGCGACCAGCTGATGGCCGTCTATTTTATCCGCGAAACCGAGTTGGAAGAATGCATCGGTTGCGGGGCATGTGCCGAAATTTGTCC
>JASFGH010000455.1:0-3676 GCA_050123865.1 Desulfobacterales bacterium
AGCAATACCTTTTTAAAAGCGGCGTCAAAGAGGACAAAACTACAGTATTGATTATCGACGAAGGCCAAAAAATCCCGGCTTTTTGTCTGGAAATCCTGCGCGAGTTCCTTAATTACGAAACCAACGAATTCAAATTACTTCAGATTGTTATTTTTGCGCAGAAAGAATTCGAAAACACAATAAAAAAATATGCGAACTTCGCCGACCGCATCAATCTTTACCATTATTTGAAACCGTTGAATTTCCGCGATACGCGGTTGATGATCAAATTTCGCCTGGAAAAATCGAAAGACACGCATAAAAAAATTGATTTTTTCAGCTACCCAGCCATGTTGAAGGTCTATCGGGCCACCGGCGGATATCCCCGCAAGATTATCAATCTGTGTCATCATTGCATTCTGGCCATGATTGTCCAGAACCGTAAAAGGGTTAGCGCTTCCCTGGTGCGCTCCTGCATCAAGCGCGCTTTTCCCGGTGAGCCCCGCCGCTGGAAAGGTGCCGTCGCCACCGCTGCTGTTGCTGCTGCGGCAGCAATACTCATTTTAGCATTCCTCATGCCAGAAAAACTACGGGCACTGTGGCCCCGGGGGTTGACGCTGAGCCAGCATCAGAAGGCCCCACAGCAATCACCGCCCGACAGCCTTATGGGGGCTTCCGCTGAAGCCGTCAGTCGGCAGGAGAGCCTGCAGACAGGCGGAAACGAAGTTGACTCTGAGTCCGCAGATGCTGCCGGAGATACCGGCAGCGAAACAGTTGCCCTGGCAGCGCTGGCCGAACAGCAAGCCGCTGCCCAAGACGACCAGATTGCGGCGATCGGCCCGAGCGAGTCACCAGCGGGTGTCGCCGCACCGATGGAATCCAGCACGGCGCCGTCAAATGTCGCAGCAACCACTGCCCGCAAACAGCTTCCGGTACAAACGGATTCGACTGAGAACAGCACGCCGTATGAGCCTTTTTTGGGAAACATCACGTTGAAACAGGACGATACACTATCACAGATCATCCAAAAGGTTTACGGCAGCTATAATTCAAAATACTTCCGTTCTTTGATCCTGGCCAATCCGATCATTGACGACCCGGACCTGGTGGAAGTTGATCAGACCATTTCGATGCCGGCCGTTCCGTTATCGGTGACCGCCACGGACCGAAACGCCTGGTGGATTCTGCTTGACGACACCGACGATCTAAATACAGCCTTTGACTATTTGCGCACCTATCCGGCAAACGCACCACCGGCACGCATGATTCCCTACTGGAATCGCCAGTCAGGCACCCGGTTTGCGATTATTCTCAAAGGGTATCATGCCGATGCGGATTCGGCCCTTGCGCAGTTAAAACGTGTACCGGCTGGTCTGGCGCCGGATCGCAAGGTGTTATCGAGCTGGAATGAGGACACCGTATTTTTTGCAAACCCGTATTGACGGCCGTTGACAGAATAGCGCTTCCATGATCAACGGAAATAAGAAATACGGTTTAACTGTTTTATATAAAAGACACTGAACAAGAGAGACGAAATTGAAAGCACGCAAAAAATTAGGCGAAATTCTGGTTGAGGGCGGGCTGTTGACCCAGGAACAGCTTGAAAAGGCGCTTCCGTATCAGAAAAAAAGCAAATTGAAGCTTGGCCAGTTTCTGGTGCGGGAAGGTATCGTCAGCGAGCCGCAGATCGTGGATCTGGTATCAAGCCAGCTAAAACTGGAAAAATACCGGCCGGACAAGTTTACGGTGGACGTGGAACTGTCGCAGCTGCTCTCAGCTGAAATTGCGCATCGTTGCCAGGCGGCTCCTTTGAAAAAGAGCGGGCTTCTGCTGACGGTGGCCATGACCGATCCGCTGGATATCAATTCTCTGGATACCCTTGAAGTTTATACCAACTGTGAAGTTGAGGCTGTCATTTGCAGCGAACAGCATCTCAACCAGCTGTTGACGACCCTTTACGGAACCTACTCCGGCATCGGCGGCGTCCTCGAAGATATGGAAGAAATGGAGATTGACAAGAGCGTCGAGAAAACAACCAGCCTTGATGATGTCGAAGTCAGCTCACTGCAGGGAATGGCTGAAGAAGCGCCGGTTGTGCGCCTGGTTAACTCCATTCTCTCGCAGGGTGTTCGCGAGGGCTGCAGCGACATCCATATCAGTCCGGAGAAACAATACGTGCAGGTGCGCTTTCGAGTAGACGGCAAGCTGCACGAAGTGCCCGCCCCGCCCAAGGGCATGTTTTTGCCGATCATCTCCCGGCTCAAAATCCTGGCCAACATGGACATTGCGATTTCCAGAATCCCCCAGGACGGGCGGTTCACCGTAAAAATGAAGAATAAAGATATCAATATCCGCGCTTCTACCATCCCCTCCATTCATGGGGAAAACATGGTGCTGCGATTGCTGGATACCAGCAACAGCATATATTCGCTCGAACGGCTGGGCATGACCGAAAGCGACCGTGAAAAAATTGAAAAAATGATTAAAAAGCCGCACGGCATGATCCTCAGTACCGGGCCCACCGGAAGCGGCAAAAGCACCAGCCTGTATTCGATATTAAAGAAAATCAATCAGCCCGAAGTTCATATCATCACCGTGGAGGACCCGGTTGAGTACCGCATCGAAAAAATTCGGCAGGTGCAGCTAAACCGTAAGGCCGGCATGACGTTTGCCAGTGGTTTGCGATCAATTCTGCGCCAGGACCCCGACATCATCATGGTTGGTGAGATCCGCGATGCGGAAACCGCCTCCCTGGCCGTGCAGGCAGCTCTGACAGGCCACATGGTTTACAGCACCCTGCATACCAATGACGCCGCCGGCGCCATCACCCGGTTTATTGACATGGGCATCGAACCGTTTCTGGTATCGTCAACTATGACGGTCTCTTTTGCCCAGCGGCTGGTGCGCAAGGTCTGCCCGAATTGCATGACCAACTACGAACCTTCAACGGAAGTCCTGAAATCCTGGGGAATAAATAACAAAATTCGAGCAAATTTTGTACAGGGCAAAGGTTGCTTTAACTGCATGCACACCGGTTATAAGGGTCGTACCGGCGTGTATGAAGTCATGACCATCAGTGACGAAATCAAGGATTTAATCTTAAAGCGGCAATCGTCGCATGCCATTCGGCAGGCAGCGCTGAAGTCCGGAAATTTTACGCCCTTAAAGGAAAATGCAGCTGAAAAAGCCATCAAAGGCATCACCACCTTGGAGGAGGCTGCTTCAGCAGTACTATTATAACTTGATATGAGCGTTTCAAATTTAAAAAAAATTAGCTTATAATATAAAGGAATTTTTTAGTTTTTAGTTTTTAAATTTGTAACCCTTCGGGATTGCCGATCTTACCGCATCTGCTGTGTTAGATGCCGTCCCGCATAGTTAACTATCGCGGAACGACATCTGCCTTGTAGCTGCGGCAACCTCGACAATCGCTCAAGTCAGGTTCACGTTTTTTGGATTGGGGGTTACGTATTTCTGGCAGCGAGTAACTAACCGCCAGAACTCATATACCGTTGAACCCTTGAACCCTGATCCCTGAACCTTTGAACCCTTGAACCTCTGAACCTGGAAAGAGGTGACCATGCCCAAATTTCAATATGAGGCGATTACTGAAACCGGCGCCACCACATCCGGTGAAATAGAAGCCGATTCACTGGAAAGTGCCAACAGCATGTTGGCCGCCCGGGGGTATATTCCC
>JASFGH010000456.1:0-3657 GCA_050123865.1 Desulfobacterales bacterium
CTGATTCTTAAAACCTTTGATTCCAACCGCATTAAAAGTGAAGCCGTGCGGCAAAAGATGAGAACGCTGCGCCAGGACGGCATGGCCAAGGTTTTGAAGGGATTGACCACGGTTGAGGAGGTTCTCCGTGTCACGCAAAAGTAGTTTATGGCCTCTGGCTGCTGGCCTTTATTATGGTTCGGGTGTTAGTTAAAGACAGGTATCAGGTGTCAGGGACTGATATGATAGCCAAGATTACGAGCAAATGGGATTGGTCATTTCAAGGTTTTCATGATGTCAGCTTTTGCTGAAACCTGACACCAGACACCTGAAACCTATTTGAGCCAGCAGCGAGTCGCCAGAGGCCAGTAGCCGATTCATTCAACTTCTGCCAGCCGCAGCGAAGCTCGCTTGAGTGAAGACGGGACCTCTGACCTCTGCTATTTGAGATTTCTGACCGGCAGCGCACGATAGCCGCGCTTGTGCGCTTTACGCACCGTGTAGTGATAGACATTGTCGAAATTGAAAATTCGCGCCGTCGGTGCGATCGGGTCGGTTTCGGAAGTCCACACCCAGCCGCAACTTAATCTAATCTCGGGCACTGTTTTTACCCACTGGCCACATTCGGTTTCATATCCTTTGGCGCTCTTATCCTCAACCAGCAGGCTTTGCAGCTCAGCCAGGGTCGGCATGCGCCAGTTGTCGTATCGCTTCGGAATGGTATCGGGAAAGGTAAATCGCACCCATTTGTCGGCCTGTATCCAGTTGATATCACCCTGATTGTCCGTTTTCGACCACATCAGATTCTGTTTTCGGTCGGTAACGGTTCCGTCGCCATTATCGATAAACCGATCACTGGCCAATGCCGGGGCCCCGCCGATCAAGATCCCGGCGATCAGGATAACGAGCATTGTAAAAAGGTACCTGAACATCTTGCCCTCCTTCCAGGGTGCCGGCCCCCAGTTACGATAAATGGATTTGTTTCTTCAGACGTTCAGCAACGTGTTCATCCCGATAGGATAATATTGGAATCGGTGAACGGCGGAAAACTTTTTCGGCAACAGATCCGATCAGGGCGTATTCGAGGTCCGTTCGGCTCTTAATGCCCATGATGATTAAATCGACATCTTCTTTAAGCGCCACCTTTACTAATTCCTCGCTGGGATTGCCGACTTTAAGGACCATACGGATTTTTCCAGATGGATGGCCCATCTTTTTTAAAATCCTATCAAATTCCTGCTGGCGTTCGGCTTTGATATCGGTGACGTAATTTTCGCCGTCGACCTCATAGCCCATGTCCGCAATGGTTGCCACAGCATCGACATCACGTGCATTGATAATGCTGGTGCAAATCAACTCGGCACCCATGCGATCAGCAATACCCATCGCGTATGTCAGCAGACCTTCCGTATAACGGTTCATTCCAACCGCCACCATAATCTTTTTTTCAGCACCCATAATCATTTCCTTTCATGCAGCTACCGGTTCGGCAACCGGTTTGGGTGTGCGCGGCCTTTGCATCAGATACAACAGGCCGTAGACTGCCAAACCGATCAAATATGTCCAATAGCGCTGGCCATGCGGGAGCCCAATCCATTTGGCAATTAATTCCGGACGCATCAAATTTAAGGTGACGAACAAAAACAGCGGTATTTCATAAATTCGATTCCTGGCCACAAACCATCCTTGGGTTGCCGATGCAAAAGCGAAGTTGCCGACGCAGGCCATGACAAAGATCAGCAGCCCTTGTGGCCAGCTGCTGATATTATGCAGGATCAGGTCGGAGTTGAAAATAAACATGAACGGCAGGATGGCGGTACGAATATCATACATGAATCCTTGCAGACCAGTCGGAATCGGCGGTGATTTGGCGATTGCGGCGGCCGCATAGGCCGCCAGGCCCACCGGGGGCGTATCATCGGCCAGAATCCCGAAATAAAAGCAGAACAGATGCGCAGCCATCAGCGGCACGATAAAACCCTGCATCCCGCCGATGGTGACAATCGCCGGAGCGGTCAGCGACGCCATAACAATATAGGTGGCGGTGGTGGGCAAGCCCATCCCGATGATCAGACTGGCCACAGCGGTAATCACTAGCATCAGGAAAATGTTGCCGCCTGAAAGCGTATCAATGATCTGGGTGATCAACTGGCCCAGGCCCAGGGCCACCACGCCCACGATAATGCCGGCGGCGGCGGTTGCCAGGGCCACCGACACCATGTTGCGCGCGCCGGAGGCCAGGGCCGAAAAAAGGTCGATCACACTTTGTTTGAAGGCCGGTCCCAGCGGTTCTTTGGCGATGTAGGCTTTTACCGGATTCTGCAAGAACATGACGATCGCCATCACCCAGATGGCGTTAAAGGCTGCCAGCTCTGGAGAGTGGCGCACGACAATCAGCTCGTAGAGCAGGAAGACAAGCGGTATGAGGAAATGCGCGCCACTCAATAACGTTTTAAAAAAAGGCGGCAGCTCGGCGCGCGTCATGCCTCTGAGCCCCAGCTTGGAGGCCTCGATATGGGTAATGAAAAACAAGGCTGCGTAGGAGGCAAAGGCGGGGACCGCTGCCGCTTTGATGACATCGATGTAGGCGACATTGACGTATTCGGCGATGATAAAGGCGGCCGCCCCCATAATCGGCGGCGCCAGCTGGCCGTCGGTGCTGGCCGCCACCTCGACGGCGGCGGCTTTGGTGCCCGGGTAGCCGACTTTTTTCATCAGCGGAATCGTAAACGTGCCGGTGGTAACAATGTTGGCAATACTGGAGCCGGACACCAGGCCGGTCAGCCCGCTGCCCATGATGGCGGCCTTGGCCGGGCCGCCTTTAAACCCGCCCAGCAGCGCCAGCGCCAGCTTGATAAAATATTGACCGGCACCGGCTTTGTCCAGCATGGCGCCGAAAAGGACAAACAGAAATACGATGGTGGCCGACACATCCAGTGGAATGCCGTAAATTCCTTCAGTCGACATGGTCATCTGCCCCATCAGACGGTTGAGCGATGTGCCCTTGAAAGCGATCAAATCTGGCATATAGGGGCCTAAAAACGAGTAGAGGATAAATACGGTCGCGATCACAGGAAGGGCCGGCCCGATCACGCGGCGCGTAGCTTCCAGCAAGAGCACAATCAGGATAAAACCGATGACAATATCCCGTGTAATAGGAGCGCCGTAACGCGTAATCAGCCCGGCATAATCGACTACGATATAGATCGCTGCAAAGGCGGCAATGATGCCGATAATATAATCAAGGATGGGGATTCGATTCTTGGCGGAAAAGTACTTCAAGCCGAAGCGCGTTTTCTTGAAAAGGGGATAATTTAGAAAAACAATCAGAAGGGCAAAGCCCAGGTGAATGGCCCGGATAAAGGTTGAATCGAGAATCAGCCAGCTGGCAATGGACAGCTGAAAAAAACTCCAGCAAACCGCAACGGTGGGAATAACATACTTTTGCCAGCCTCTGGGTTTTCTTCCAATGCCTTCTTCTTCTTCGGCCATCCGCCTTGCGATTTCAATGCCCTCGTCCTTTTCTTCGATTTCGTGGTTACTCATAATAATCACCCCATCTTTCAGGAAAGTTTGACGGCAAAAAACCCGCTATTCGGATCGGTATTACGATCTTCCGGCACGCAGATTCAAGTGACGATGTAGACTCGGATAAAGCTCAGCACAGCGGCAGTACAG
>JASFGH010000457.1:0-3656 GCA_050123865.1 Desulfobacterales bacterium
GTTTCTGTCTGGTTTAAAGAAAGCTTTCAGGAATTAAGCCTGAAAGCTTTTTAAATTTTGGTGGGCCACATAGGAATCGAACCTATAACCTACTGATTAAGAGTCAGGTGCTCTGCCTAGTTGAGCTAGTGGCCCATGATAGCTGTTGTCTATGATCGGGAAATTTTGGTAACAAGTTCGCCACCGGATGTCAATTCATTTTTTCGCCTAACCCCCAACCACCATTAAGATGTTGCCGGCGCCTCTTTACTTCCTCCAGGGGGGGCGCTCTCTTTTTCTTTTCTGCTTTTTGCGGCGCTCTTTTTTGCCTTTCCAGCCAGAAACTTTTGTTTGGGTTCTGGACGTATTGCCGTTCAGGCCGGCAACCCTTTCCGGATTGACCGCAAAACCGCCGCTCACCCTTGGCGTTGCCGCTTTTGAAGGCTGGGTCTGTTTCTGGGTGCGGGGCTTTTCTTTGGGTAACGGCGGGCCACTAAAACAGCCTGTTGGTATGGATGGCGCCAGAAACAGCAATTCACCAATTTGCTGAAATAAAACGCCTTGCTCAATCGAGGCCTGCACATGAACGCTGAGCGTGACCGGTTGGGCATCGCTCCGTTTTCCCATTCGTTCTGCCAGAGCCGGGCTGGCGGATAAAACCACCTGCTGATACCCGCTGGGGAAAATGCCTTTCTGCGTCACAAATGGATATGCTCTTTTGCGGACACAGGTGTATAAAAGCTTGGGCAGTTGCGGTGAGGCATTGGGCCGAGGCAAATGCTCACGCCGTTTGGCGCGGATGCGCTTGTCTGAGATTTCGAACGGGGGATCTGGGATGCTGTGCAGAATTTCATTTAAATGGAATCGGCGCACATGCTTCCAGCCTTTTTCTTCGTTGAGGGCTTTTAGCAGTTGCTTGATTTTAACGTACCCCTGCCTGTCGAGAACCAACCCGAACTCATCGGGCCGGCGCTCAAGGATGTAAGCAAGATACTTTGCGAGGCTGCGGGTTGTTCTTGTTTTTACCATATGCATTCTTGACCTGTCAGGTTCTATCTGATATTTTTCATAACTATTAGAAATGTCAACTTTTTTGTTGGCCACCGCCGTAATAACCGGCTCATCCGGGCGGCGGCTGGTCTGAGAAGTGGTCCTTGACCGCTGGCGACTGTCTGGTCAAAGCGCAAGACGTCTTATCCACTGAAAGGATACCATTGGAATGAATCTATCGAACTCTAAAAAATTGTATGAGCGTGCGGCAAAACTAATTCCCGGGGGAGTCAACAGCCCTGTGCGGGCATGTCAATCGGTCGGAGCAGATCCACTTTTCATCGATCGGGCCGATGGCTGTCTGATTGTTGATGCTGATGGTAATCGTTACATTGATTACATTGGCTCATGGGGGCCGATGATTTTAGGGCACCGTCATCCAGCGGTGATTGAGGCTATCAGCGCCGTATTGGAACGCGGAACGAGCTTCGGGGCGCCGACTGACCTTGAAGTGCAGCTCGCCCAGATGGTAACAGATGCCGTTCCTTCAGTAGAGATCGTGCGCATGGTAAATTCGGGTACCGAGGCAAGCATGAGTGCTGTGCGACTGGCCCGGGGCATTACGCAACGCGAAATCATCATAAAATTTGATGGGTGCTACCACGGGCATGCCGATACCCTGCTTGTTGCAGCAGGCTCGGGTGTTGCCACCCTTGGTATTCCAGGCAGTCCTGGAATACCTGATTCCATCGCCCAACACACGTTGTCACTTCCTTATAATGATGTGGATGCGCTAACGCAGGTGATGGCGGAAAAAGGCGATTCGGTCGCCGCGATCATTGTCGAGCCTGTGGCGGGCAACATGGGATTGGTGGCACCACAAAAAGGTTTTTTAGATGTTCTCAGGAAGATGTGTGATCGTTACGGGTCCATCCTGATTTTTGATGAAGTCATGACCGGCTTTCGCGTGGCCTACGGTGGCGCTCAAACCCTATTTGGCGTTTCTCCGGATCTGACCTGTTTTGGAAAAATCATAGGCGGTGGACTGCCGGTGGGTGCATACGGCGGGAAGCGTGATTTGATGGCCCAGATTGCACCGCAGGGATCCGTCTATCAGGCTGGAACGCTGTCCGGCAATCCAGTGGCCATGGCAGCCGGTATCGCAACCCTTGAACAGATTCAAAAAGACGGGTTTTACGAGGCCCTGGACCAAAAAGCAGAACAGCTATTATCTGGGCTTGAAAAAGTTGCCCGAAAGGCGGCCATTCCGGTGCAGGCCCAGCGGATCGGCTCTATGCTGGGATTCTTTTTTAATGACCGGCCGGTTCACAATTTTGATGATGCCAAAACCAGTGACTTAGAAAAATTTTCTGCCTTTTACAATGGGATGCGCCGGGAGGGAATTTACATTGCGCCCTCCCAGTTTGAAGCACTGTTTATTTCCGCTGCCCATGGGACCGAGCACATTGAAGCCACCCTCGATGCAGCCGAGCGTGTCCTGGCTGAGCTCAACTGACAGCGCCAGATGGGCCTGACGATGGTCGCCCGGTTTGTTCCCGCTGAAGCTTACTGTGCCAAAATTTAATAATGATGAAACGATGGCCAAGGAGAGCGCACAAATGGAAGATATCAGTTCTCAGGAAAAATTAGTTGAGACCTATTTAAAAAACAACAAGAAAAAGCAGGCTGTTGAGTTGCTTTTTGATTTGATTGCCCAATGCGCACAAGCGCATGATTTTGCAAAAGCAGAATCATTGCGCGAAAGGATTTTTGAAGTCGATTCGATGGCATTAGATGAAATTGTCAAGTCTGCTGAAATTATTGAGAACGCAAAGATGAGCGCCATGGACGCAGCGCACCTGGAAACATGGTCGCATTTGTATAAACATTTGACAAAAGAAGAATCTATAGCGCTTTACGATGGCATGCAATCGGCGGTCTATGAACCCGAGCAGATTATTTTCAGGCAGGGCGAGCTGAATCCGAATCTGTATTTCATCAATGCTGGCCAGCTAAAGTTATTCTATCATAAGGATAAACACGCCATCCTGCTGAAAACACTGGGCCCCGGAGATCTTATCGGTGAGGACAGCTTTTTTACGAATTCGACCTGTACAACCTCTGTGATGGCCCATTCAACTGCCAAATTAAATTTCATCGATAAAGCCGTCTTGCAAAAATGGAAGGCAAATGCGCCCAATCTGGTCAATAAACTGCAGGATTACTGCATTGGATTGGAGCCCATAAAGGATTTGCTTCAAAAGAAGGAGCTCGAACGCCGAACGCACCCACGGTATGCCATAGCCGCCGGCGCAGCAGTTCAAATTCTGGACCAACAAGGCAGTAAGGCTTTTAAAGCCGATCTTACCGACATTTCCGCCAGCGGCGTATCGTTTATAATGAATACATCACCAACCGCGGCCGAATCTCTGCTGGGGTGTCGTCTGACCCTAAAATGCACCTTGCGTGGATCTTTTCCTGAAATCAGCATCGATCAGGAAGGCCGCATTGTTGGAGTGCATGCGCAATTGTTTAATGAATACTTTATCAACGTAAAATGGGAACATCCGCTTGAAGATGGTCTGATTGATAAGATTAAGGCATACGGGTAGGGTTGTAAATATATTGATTTATATGCAAATATTTGCCATAATGGATTATACCGTTTGCCAAGACGGTGTTCCCAA
>JASFGH010000458.1:0-3654 GCA_050123865.1 Desulfobacterales bacterium
AATTAGCACCTTCCATGTCAAGCTTAATCCTGATTGCCCATATCAAAGACGGCGTCGAAATTGCCAGAGAAAATAAGCTGGGGCAATTGATCAGCGATACGATCCGACAGCACCATGGTACCAGCATCATTAAATTTTTCTATGAAAAGGCTAAACAAAAAAAGGGAGCGGCCGCGGTCAATATCGATGACTTCCGATACCCTGGCCCCAAACCGCAAACCAAAGAGGCCGGCCTCGTCTTGCTGGCGGATGTGGTTGAAGCTGCCACACGAGTGCTGGATAATCCCACCCCATCAAGAATTCAGGGTCTGGTCCAAAAATTAATCAACCAAATTTTCTCTGACGGCCAGTTGGACGACTGTGAATTAACCCTCAAAGACCTGCATAATATTGCCAAAAGCTTCAATAAAATATTATACGGCATCCATCATCACCGCATCGAATACAGTGAAGGCCGCACAGCCGGAAACGGTATTGACAAAGGGAAATCGAAGAATGGAAGTTCAGATCGAAAACCGGCAAGGCAAACACAGGATCTCAAAAAAGAAGATTCAGCAAAAAGCAAGGGCCATCTTAAACGCCTTGGATTATCCTGACGCAGAGCTTTCTATTCTCATCGTTGACGATCAACAGATTGCACGCCTCAATCAACAATACCTGAACCGAGAAGGCCCCACAAATGTAATTGCATTTTCCATGCGGGAAGGCCCGTTTACGGATATTGCACCCGACCTATTGGGTGATGTGGTCATTTCGGTGGAAACCGCACACCGAGAGGCAAAAAACGCCGGTATCGGTACGGCGGCCTATGTGGATCAACTTCTCATTCATGGCATTTTACACCTGCTGGGGTATGACCACGAAAACGATACGTCCGAAGCTCACAAAATGGAGCAGAAGGCCAATGAGATCTTTGATTTTATAAAATCGCAGCCAGCATCTTAATGACTGCATTCCGATTTGCGGAATATCAAATGTGGGGTGAGCCCCAGGAAAGAGGGAGGTTCAGCTATGGCCGGTTTAGCAGTTAAAATAAATATGGTTGCCGCCTTACGGGAAACCAGAAAAAGCACATTTCCCGATCCGGTAGCCGCTGCAGTGATGGCCGAATTGGCCGGAGCCGACGGTATCGCCGTGCACCTGCGGGGAGACCGGCAGGACTTCCAGGATAGAGATGTTCGCATCCTGCGCCACACGATTCAAAGTAAACTGATCCTGGAAATGGCATCAACCACTGAAATGGTTGGCATGGCACTGGACATCAAGCCGGATCACGTTACCCTGGTGCCGGAAAAACAGGTGGAATTCAGTGCCGGCGGTGGCCTGGACCTCGTTGTCTACAAAGAAGAAATAAGAGAGATCGTTGATACCTTGCAAAACAGCGGTATTCCCGTCGGTATTCTAATCGACCCGGATCCCGAACAGCTCAAACAAGCCCATCGCACCAATGCCAAGATTGTCGAGCTCCATACCGGTGCTTATTGTGATGCCAAGACATCCAAAACACGGCATCAGGAATTTTTAAAAGTGATGGACGCCGTCAAACTGGCCCATAAACTCAATCTCAACATTAAAGCCGGCCGGGGGCTGTGTTACAAAACAATCAAGGCATTCAAAGGCCTGGGGGAAATCGACGAATTCAGCATTGGACACAGTCTGATTTCGCGTGCCGTTTTGACGGGCATGGAAAAAGCCGTCAGAGAAATGGTTGATCTCATACGGGCCCCTTGAACTATTTTTGGCCAATCCTTAAATTGAAATTATACAGGGGCACAGCCATCCTTGTTGGAGTCTCAAATGATTCTCGTAACCGCTGCTGAAATGCAGGAAATGGATCGTCAGGCGATTGAAAACCATTCAATTCCCGGTCTTGAGCTCATGGAAACCGCCGGGCAAGGCGCTACGATCGTGCTACTCTCCCTATTTGCCGATCAGGCCGAAGATGGCATTAGCATTGTATGCGGGAAAGGAAATAACGGCGGCGATGGTTTTGTTATCGCCCGAGAGCTTGCCGCCAAAGATTTCAATGCAACGGTTTATTTGCTCGCCAAAACCGAAGCCGTCAGAGGGGATGCCGCCGTTAACCTAAAGCGCCTTAGGGCACTCAACGTCCCGATCATCGAAGTGCCGGATGAAGATCGCTTTTCGAAAATTAAATCCGACATCGCCCATTCGGGCCTGCTGGTGGATGCTATTCTGGGTACGGGTTTAACATCCGATGTCAGAGGTTTTTTTAAATTAGTCATTGAATTTATTAACCGTACCGGCATTCCGGTATTTGCGGTCGACATTCCATCGGGCCTAAATTCAGATACCGGCCAACCCTGCGGGACAGCCATTCAGGCGCAGGGCACGGCTACTTTCGCCCTGGCTAAAATCGGTCATTACACTTATCCGGGCGCTGCGTACACTGGCAAGCTTGAAATTATTGATATTGGCATACCGGAGGCCGTCGTTGAAGCGGTCCGCCCGAAACAGTACCTGCTCGCTGCCGATCGCATTGGCGGCTACTTTCAACCACGCCCTGCAGATATGCACAAGGGCAAAAGCGGCCACCTGATGGTGGTTGCCGGCTCAACCGGAAAGACGGGTGCAGCTGCTATGACGGCCGTCTCGGCTATGCGTGCCGGTGCCGGCCTGGTGACGCTGGGCATTGCTGAAAGCCTCAACCCCGTTGTCGAAGCGCAGGTATTGGAAGTGATGACAGCACCTTTATCGCAAAGCCGCAACGGTATCCTCGCAGACAGCGCCCTGGATGAGGTTCTTGCACTGGCAGACGGAAAATCCTGCTTGGCCATAGGGCCCGGGATCGGCCAGGATGCAGAAACCCGAAGTCTTGTTGAAAAGGTCATCAGCCGAATTGACATACCGATGGTCATCGATGCAGATGGCCTCAACAATATTGCCGGGCAAACCGGTCTACTGAAAAAACTAAAAGCCCCGGCTGTACTGACTCCCCATCCCGGAGAAATGGCCCGGCTAATCGAAACCACGCCGGCAGCCATTCAGCAAAATCGCCTCGAGTGTGCCCGGGATTTTGCCACCCATTTCGGTGTGCACCTTGTCTTGAAAGGAGCCGCAAGCGTCATCGCCCACCCCGATGGCTCGGTCTTTATCAACCCCACCGGCAATCCCGGGATGGCCTCCGGGGGTATGGGTGACGTGCTAACCGGTGTGCTGGCCGGATTTATTGCCCAGGGGTTTTCTCCAAAAGAAGCCGCCCATGCCGCTGTATACATTCATGGAGCCGCCGCCGATACCCTGGCAACATCAATGGGGCCGTTTGGCTATCTGGCCGGCGACGTCATAAATGCGATTCCGGGAGAAATCAAGAAAATACTGGCCTAACTGGACCTAAAGTTATTGGTTATTTGTTAGTAGATCTGAGCCCATGACAAAAACAGTCAACGCTTCAGACCAATAACCAATAAAAGATAACCCATAACGATTAACAGACTCATGGCTGATAAACACATTCTGATAACAACTCAATCTGCAACGGAAACGCAACGTCAAGGGCAAATTATAGGTGCCGCCATTGAGCAGCCGATCATCATGGCCTTAAGCGGTGACCTCGGAAGCGGCAAAACCGCATTTGTACAGGGGTTGGCAAAGGGGCTTAATGTTTCTGAGAACTATTATGTTACCAGCCCG
>JASFGH010000459.1:0-3653 GCA_050123865.1 Desulfobacterales bacterium
TAAAAGAGAATAAATTGCAGCTATCCGTCTTGATAACATCGAAGCATGTTTTGCGCTTCGGATATCATTTGATCCCGTAACGTCACCGGTGACAGTACCTCAGCCTTGCCGCCCCAGCTCATCAGCCAGTATTTGATTTCATCGGTGCCGGCCACCCGGGCCTCAAAAATAACGGATCCATCATTTTGGGATGTAAGTTTCTGGGTTGCATGCCAGGTTTTCTCCTTGATGTACCCGGCAACCTCAGGTGCAAACCGGATTCTGACGTTTTGAGGCTTGCCGTGAAACACGCCAAAACTGGTCTGCATAAAATCTTCAACCCTAAAATCTTCAGGTATCTGAAATGTTTCATCTGTCAATCGTAATGATTTGATACGATCCAGCGCAAAAATTCGGATATCTTGCCGCAAACCACAATTGCCAACCAAGTAAAACGCACCATCAAACAACCATATTTTATACGGAGCCACTTTGCGCCGCGTCCGCTTTTTGCGGCTCATCGTGTAATAGTCAATTTCAACCATCCGACGATCAACCAGCGCCTGGCTGATCCGGTCGATCACATCCCGCAATTGATCATAGCGTTTGTAGGGTTTTGAACCCACCTCTAAACTTAGTTCAATTTTTTCAAGGTATTGAATGGTCTCGGCCGGCAGTGTCGCTTTGACCTTTCGAAAAAAAGACTCCAAAGATTCATAAAAAACCGTATCTTTTAGAACTCGCATCAATCCCCGGCTGAAATACAGAGCCATGACCTCAGTCAGGTCCAGCGGAATCGGGACATTCTGCCGGACACTGTCCAAAATCGACCACCGGTTTTTACCATCCACCCGGTCGGTAAAAATCGGAAAACCGGCCAGCTGCAAAGCTTCAAGATCCCGATATACCGTCCGCCAGTGGTACTCAAGTTCCTGGGCCAGATCAGCAGCAGATTTTCCTCTGCGTGAGGCGATTAAGGTTTGCAAAATGCGCCATTGTCGGGCCAGTTGATCTCCCCGTGCCATTAATGTCCTTCCATTGAATGAATCGTTAACAGAATTATCGTCTGTCTCAAAAAAGGCAGATCACGAACGTTTTTTTAACACTCCCTATAAACCTGCTTTTAGCCAAATGGTCAAGCGTCTGAAAAGAATATTTTTTTTGCCTGGGTTTTGTCCGTATCTGACAAATCCCTATGGTAATGTTGTCATCAAAATGAGCCCGATTTTAAGTGACAAAACCAGACAAACCACCAATGGGGGATTCAAAAATGACGAAGCACAATTTTGGTCCGGAGTATGATGAGCTTTACGAGTACCATGGCAATACGACCATCGAGCTGACACGCAGACAGGGCGAAATTACCGTATGGCGCGACTGGATTACCTTCGATACGGTCCAGGAAGCTGCGGAATACTTTAATGAACACTGCAGCACCTGTGAATAATTAGAACCCATCTCAAACATGCATCTAACGCCCAATGGCTTTGTTAAAAACCGATTCAAAATACTCGAATACTAACGTGTATACTCCGTTTTTGAATCGGTTTTGTGCCGCGCCCTTGGGCGTGATCTACTATTTTTGATATGGGTTCTAGTAATCAGAAGACAGAGGCCAGAATTCAGAAAACAGAAAAAGAAGCGGGGCCTATGATCAGCACGATGCGATCTGTCATCTGTCCTCTGACATCTTAAACCATGGTCACTATTATTTATTTTACATTGACACTATGAGAAAACGGGAGTGTTACAATGCACAATACGACCCAAATGGTCGGTATGGGTTGTTTTGCCAAAAGCCAGAGCCTGCAGCAGCGATTTAGAAAAGTACTCGAGAATTTTCCATGGCTCAGATATGAAGATTTATATCCTGCCACAGAAGGGATGTTTAACAATGAGAATGTGCGCCGGTTTTTTGGCTCGGTGATTCGCTCAGGGACAGAAAGGCCCGATCAGATCGATCGGGCCTTGGAAGTGGTTTCAGCTGCAACCCAAATCACTGGTTTTTATCTGGGCATGGACAAGCAATCCTTGCACTTAATTGTGTTTCTTCGAGATGTGAATTGGCAATCCACAAATTTGACCATTCGACTCGAAAAGTTCAGTCGGCTTAAAGAAATTCGCCTACATTGATGTTCGCCCGCCCAAGGCCGCCTGAATGATTGTATAGGCGTTTCATTCCTCTTTCGGATGGCATCCAATACAGCTGGATGGGCCCGGATTGGGTAATGGACCGTCCAGCTTTTTGCCGGACATCTCAATCTTTCGGTTTTTAAGCTTCATCACCTTATGGCATCCAATGCAGGATTCATGATAGGCTTTTTTAAAATACCGGATTTCCTCAGCTCTTAGAGGCGTTCCCTGTCTAGATTTTGTGGCCGCCTCTGTCACATCATGACAGCCGGATGTCATACACCCTTTTATTTCATTGGTGCCCTCCCATTTGTGATGACAGGTCTGACATTCAAAACCAAAATGCCGGGAATGCGGAAAGTCCACCGAAGCCCTTTTCTGCTCCACGCCATCGGGGGCACCGAGCACGATGGTTCCCATGGGAACACACATATCTTCAGCGTCTTCCTCACCGGATACAACCAGCACCGAGCCAAAAACGATCGCCATCATGATGCACATTACGAATATACCCACCTTCTGCATTTTGGACTCCCTTTTCGATTATAATACAGGCGTTGATTCAAACATAAGCAAGGGCAAAAACGACCTACCCGTGACATTAAATGAACGTCTTCAAATTAAGGTGAAATTAATGCGCTATAAATAAAAAAATTTCAACCCTTAATTTTAATTTTTATTGTTGATGGTTAATTTAAACAGCCAATATTTGACAATTAAGGGCCAAATACGTTATAAAGTATTTAGAATTATTACAAATTTTTACTTTAGCGAATAGAGGAGCATTGAGGTGAACCATAAAAGGCGCATACATGGGCACGGCACACGCGTATGCGCTTTTTTGCAGCAGCCTTCACGGCATACAGGATATGTTTTTGGTGAGATGTAAGCAGGAGGTTTAATGGCAAAGCCCACACGGGATGAATTGGCCCAGCGGAGCATGGCCCGGGAAAAGCAGCTCGCATCCAGGGCCACCGATTTATCTGCCCATAAAATGAGCAAAGCGTTTCAAATCATCACCGAACAATCCCCTAACATGATCTTTATCAACCAGGGGGGGCGTGTCGTATATGCCAATCGCCGGTGTACACAGGAGATGGGCTATAGCAAGGCGGAATTATGTGCCCCGGATTTTGATTTCATGACGTTGATTGCCCCGGAATCCGTCGATCTGATACGATCCAATTTTGCGAAAAACATGCAGGGTCAGGAGGTCGCGCCTTACGAATATCATCTGATCACCAAAAAGGGCAATAAAATTGCAGCCATCATCACCACCAAGCTGATCCGATATCAAGGCGAAGCGGCTATTCTGGGCATTATCACCGACATCACCGAGCGCAGGCGTGCCGAAGAGGAGCTGCAGTATCGGCTTAAATTCCAGAATCTGATCACCAAAATTTCTAGCCAGTTTGTCAACCTGCACCCGGCACAAATCGATGATGAAATAGACCGCACCCTACAGCTGATCGGTGAATTTGCCGAGGCGGATCGCAGTTATGTGTTTCAGTTCTCAGATGATCAAAAATCCGTTTCCCGCA
>JASFGH010000460.1:0-3652 GCA_050123865.1 Desulfobacterales bacterium
TGGTTTACGGGTATGGTTTTCGTGAAGCTGGCTAAAATTACGCATGAAAAAGGCCTGCCGATCACCGGCGAAAATCTGAAAAACGCCATCCCCATGATCCAAAAATGGGATACCGGCGGCCTGGCCGGCATGGTCAGTTTCGGCCATACCAACGCCACGGCCATGGGCAAGGTTTACCGGGCTAAAGCCGGCAAGTTTGTGCCGGTTTCCGATTGGATCTACCTAGACTAACCTTTTTCTGGATCTTGCATGAAAAGTGATGAGAAGTTTAAAGCCTCCGACTCGCCCTGTTGAATGCTTGCCCAATGAAATCCGAAGCCTATTTCATCGGGGCCGCAAAGCGGCCCCCGAAGGGGATTCAACAGGGCGCGTGCAACATCCATGTTTTTGTGGTTTTTGAAAACAATTTAGCGACTTAATTGCATCGCAGGAGCACGGTTTGGCGCCCATTTTAGAGATCAACAATATTGAGGTGATTTACAACAATGTCATCCTGGTGTTAAAGGGCCTTTCGCTGCAGGTACCTGAAGGTGCCATTGTGGCACTGTTGGGATCTAACGGGGCGGGCAAATCCACCACACTTAAAGCCATCAGCGGGCTGTTGCCCTTGGAAGACGGCGAGATTACAGAAGGCAGTATTTATTACCGGGGAGAGTCTCTGGCAGGTCTGGCACCGCATAAAATAGTCCGCCGCGGTATTTTTCAAATCATGGAAGGTCGGCACATCTTCGAGGATCTGACTGTAGAGGAAAATTTGACATGCGGGGCTTATACCCGCAAAGACCGCACCGGCGTCAGTCAAGACCTGGACAAGTGCTTTGCCTATTTTCCGGTCTTAAAAAAGCGTCTGAAGCAGACGGCCGGATATCTGAGCGGCGGTGAACAGCAGATGCTGGCCATTAGCCGGGCGCTTTTAGCCCAGCCCCGGCTAATGATGCTCGACGAACCCTCCATGGGCCTGGCGCCTTTGCTGGTCGATGAGATCTTTGAAATCATTCGCCAGATCAACCAGAATGAGGGCACCACCATGCTGCTGGTTGAACAAAATGCCCAGATGGCCCTGGAGATCAGCTCTTACGGCTATATCATGGAAAACGGCCGGGTGGTGCTGGACGGCCCGGTGGATCTTCTGCTCAACGATCGCGACGTGCAGGAATTCTACATGGGCGTGGGCCATACCGATAGCAAGACCAGTTACCGCGACGTCAAGCATTACAAGCGGAGGAAACGATGGTTGAGTTGAGTGGTAAAACCCTGATGCAGTCTTTCCTGGAGCGGGTCGCCGAGCGCGGCGAGCAGATCGCCCTGCGGGAAAAGGACTTCGGCATCTGGCAAACCGTCACCTGGAATGAATACCGGTCACATGTGGAGCACTTTGCCCTGGGGCTCGTGCAGTTGGGGTTCAAACGGGGCGATCACCTCTCGATCATCAGTGAAAATTGCTGTGAATGGCTGTATGCCAGTCTGGGCTGCATCAGCCTGGGCGGTGTGCCTCTGGGTGTTTACCCCACCAGCCCATACCCGGAGGTCCATTACGTTGTCAAACACTCCGATTCGGTGATCGTGGTCTGCGAGGACCAGGAGCAGACCGATAAAGTTCTGGAAGTCTTGCAGGATCTTCCAAAGCTTAAAAAGATCATCGTCAAAGACATGAAAGGTCTGAGAAATTATCCGAAAGACAACATCATCTCCCTTAAAGCCGTGGAGGCCCAGGGCCGGGAGCTAGCCCAGGAGCAACCCGATCTTTTTGAGCGTGAGGTGCTAAAAGGACAGGCCGAGGATGTCTGCATGATGATTTACACTTCGGGCACCACCGGTCTGCCCAAAGGGGCCATGGTCAATCACCGCAACATAGAGGCCACCACCCTGGCGACATCCGAGGCGCTGGAAGCTGATGAAAAGGACAGCGTGGTGTCCTATCTGCCGCTTTGTCATGTCGCCGAGCAGATCTTCAGCCTGTATCTGCCGATTCATTTGGGGATCACGGTCAACTTTTCCGAAAGTGTAGCCACCATCCAGAGCGATCTCAGAGAGATTGCACCGACCGTTTTTCTGGGCGTTCCCCGTATCTGGGAAAAGCTTCAAAGTTCCATAACCGTCAAAATTAAAGATTCCAGCTGGTTTAAACGCTGGCTCTTTAAACGCTGCATGGCTATCGGGTACCGGGTCTGTGACCGGCGATTGGCCAAAAGGAAAATCGGCCCGGGCCTGAAGCTGGGCTGGTGGGTCGCTTACGGGCTGATGCTTCGGGCGTTGCAAAACTATGTGGGCCTTCGCAAAGTGCGCCTGTGTTTTTCTGCGGCGGCCAAGGTCAGCCCGGAAGTGCTGCGCTTCTTTCACGCCATCGGCGTTCAGGCCAAGGAAGGCTATGGCATGACCGAGTGCACCGGGCTTTCGTTTATCCATATGGGCGATGATATCAAGCTGGGCACCGTGGGCAAGCCGATCAGCTGCATTGCCTATCAGATCGGCCCGGATGGAGAGCTGATGAAGCGTGGGCCGAGCATCTTTGCCGGCTATTATAAAAATCCCGGGGCCACTGAACAAACCGTCGTGGATGGGTGGCTTCTGACCGGCGATATTGCAGAGGTGGATGCGGACGGGCATGTGTCCATTGTTGACCGTAAAAAAGATATCCTGATTACCTCTGGGGGGAAAAACATCGCACCGTCCCTGCTGGAAAACGATTTAAAAGTCAGCCCCTACATCAAGGAAGCCATTATACTCGGTGATGGCAGAAAATTTGTTTCCGCATTGATTCAGATCGACTTTGAAAATACAGGTAAATGGGCCACCGATCAGCGCCTGCCGTACACCAATTTTAAATCGCTGGCCAATCTGCCCGAGGTGAACAGGATGATTCAGCAGGAGGTGGACCACGTCAATGAGCGTTTTGCCCGGGTGGAAAATGTGCGCAAGTTTTTGCTCCTGACCAAGGAGCTGGATCACGATGACGATGAAATGACGGCAACCATGAAGGTCAGGCGTGCCAATATCTACGAAAAATTTGCAGAAGAGATCGAGCAAATTTACGGACCGGACGAATCCGGTATGTGAAGGGTTGGAATGTTTTTCATGATTTGAACGCCGAATGAATTATCAGCGCCTGCGTCGTGCAAACTCATGCATAAGGGAGCGTAATGAAAGAACATAAGTCAAAAATAAAATAATCGTTTAAATGTAAAATCATCTTCTTGCCTATCAGCCGCTTTGAGGTAATGAGCGGTTCTTTCGCAACGCCCTATAATGCATTCAGACAGTGCACGATTGCGCTGCTGATAATTTATTCCACTATGTTATCAAGTTTGACAGAAATACTTCCCTATTTCCCACGTATTGAATTTGCAAAAAACCATCCACGCGTTATCGAACCTGGAAAAAAATCCCAACTGAAAAACCGGGCGACTGGGAGGTCAGCATCATACAGGAACTGCCTGATACCGATATTAAAATGGGAACTTTGCAGTATTCCGTGGTTGAAGCCGGCCAATAATTTGGATACCCGGCGTTCACGGATCGAACGGCGAGCAAAATCTATTTTACTTTGATGGCGACCATCGTTACGTCATCGTGCGGCTCTTCGGATTGGATGAACTCATCCAGTCGCAAGTTGATGCGTTCGACGATCTTTTCGGCCGGAAAATGAGCACTT
>JASFGH010000461.1:0-3647 GCA_050123865.1 Desulfobacterales bacterium
GGGGCTTGCGGGGCGTGTACGGTACTTGTTGACGGTGAGGCCTGGCTGTCCTGTTTAATGCTTGCCGTCGATGCCAGGGGCAAACAGATTCTGACCATTGAAGGACTGGCGGAAGGCGGTGACCTCCATCCCCTGCAAGACGCGTTCGTGCATAAAGGCGCTCTGCAATGCGGTTTTTGCACCCCGGGTATGATCTTAACCGCCAAAGCAATCCTCGACGAAGAACCGCATGCCACCGAAGATGTAATCAAGCAAAAGATGGCCGGGAATCTTTGCCGCTGTACCGGGTATAAAAAAATAGTTGAAGCGGTCATGAGTGTTACAACCTCATCCGGCAAGGAGGAATAAATGGGAAAAGATTTCAACATTGTCGGCACCCGATTACCAATGATGGATGCCGCCCAGAAAGCCAAGGGAAGCGCCCTGTTTACCGATGACCTCATCCTTCCCGGAATGCTTTACGGGAGGGTGTTGCGAAGCCCGCTGCCCCACGCAAAAATATTGAATATTGACACCTCCAAAGCAGCCAAACTGCGGGGTGTAAAAGGTGTTGTCACCGGCAGCGACATCCCCGATCGACAGTATGGAATTGTCCCTATGGCCAAAGATGAGTATGCCCTGGCCAAAGGCAAGGTCCGCTATATTGGTGATGATGTTGCTGCGGTCTGTGCCATTGATCCAGAGGTTGCCGAAGAGGCCCTGGAACTGATCGAGGTGGATTATGAGGAGCTTCCGGCGGTATTTGATCCCTTTGAAGCCAAAAAGGACGGCGCGCCGGTCATTCATGAAGGCATAAAAAACAACACCTCTTTTGCCATCAAGAAGGAATTCGGTGATGTCAAAAAGGCGTTCGACGAATCCGATGCTATTTTTGAAGACACATTCTTTTCTCAAGCTGTTAATCATGCTCCCCTTGAGCCGCACGCCGCCCTGGCCCAATTCGACCCGCTAAATGGGGAGCTCACGCTCTGGAGTTCAACCCAGATACCATTTTTTTTAAGGCGCAATTTATCCAACACGCTTCAGATTCCGGAAAGCAAGGTGCGGGTTATCAAACCCAAAGTCGGCGGTGGTTTTGGGCAGAAGATTGACATGTTTGCAAAAGATTTCTGTGCGGCCTGGTTTGCGATGCAACTGGGAAAACCCGTAAAATTCGTCTACGACCGGGAAGAGGTGTTTATCTCCACCCGCCAAAGACACCCCATGTATATTACCGTAAAAACCGGTCTAAAAAAGGACGGGACCATCCTGGCGCAACAATTTCAATCTTACGCCGATGGCGGCGCCTATAACAGCACCGCACCAACGATGATGGCCCTTTCCTGCTTTTTTCTGATGATTCCCTACAAGGTTCCCAATCTGTTTTACGAGGGCTATCATGTCTATACCAACAAACCCGTGGGTGGTGCCATGCGCGGACACGGTATTCCCCAGGCCCGTTTTGCCGTTGAACGCCAATTGGATCTGATGTCCGCGCGACTCGGGCTCGATCCGGCCGAGGTTCGTATAAAAAACAGCATCCATGCCGGTGAGCCGCATTCGGCCGGATTCGTCATCAATACCTGCGGATTTTCAGAATCGGTTAAAAAGGCGGCCGACGCCATCGGATGGTCAGAAAAGCGCGGGAAGTTACCCCATGGCAGAGGCGTGGGTTTAGCCGGCGCTTCGTTTCCCAGCGGGGTCAGCAATATGAGCCATATCAGTTCCGGTGCGGTGGTCCAGGTGGGCCGGGACGGGGCTGTCAATGTACTGTCCGGCGCTGCGGATATTGGCCAGGGAGCCGAAACTGTTATCAGTCAGATTGTGGCCGAAGAATTAGGCGTGCCCCTTGACGATATTCGCATTACGGCAGCCGATACCGGTATCACCCCGCTGGACCCGGGGACCTTCGGGAGCGGTGTGACCGTCAGGGCCGGCAATGCTGCGCGACTGGCCGCGGCTGCCGCCAAACAAAAACTTTTCAACTTTCTGGCCGATAAACTCGAGGCCAACGTTGCCGATTTAGTTGCCAGAGACCGCAAGATTTTCGTGAAAGGGACCCCGGAAAAAGGAATCACGTTCCTGGAAGCCCTGAAGGCCTATCAGTACGCGGATCTGCCCATGCCCATCGTGGGCAGAGGGTCATGGATGGCGCCGGCCGATGAACCGACCACCCTGTTTAAGCAGGATGGCAATTTTGCACCCAATTATTCTTTTATGACACAGGGGGCTGAAGTCGAAGTGGATCTCATTACCGGTCGGGTAAAACTGGTGCGGATGGTCACCGCTCACGACTGCGGCCAGCCCATTAACCCGATGCTGGTTGAGGGGCAGTTAGAGGGTTCAGTGGTCGGCGGCATGGGCCAGGCTCTGTATGAAGATGCGATTGTTCAAAAAGGGCAGATGATGAATCCTTCGTTTTTGGACTACGGCTTTCCAACTTTTCTGGAGATGCCGGAAATTGAGGCCATCGAAGTCGAAACAGATGATCCCATCGGGCCTTATGGGGCCAAAGAGGCCGGAGAAGGCACCCAGCTGTCGCCGGCACCGGCGATCGTAAACGCCATTTATGATGCCATCGGTGTTGACTTTATGGAGCTGCCGATCACACCCGAAAAGATTCTGGATGCTTTGGAAGCAAAGCAGAAAAAAGCATAATCTAAGAGAACTTCAGACTTAAAAACCTCACGCAAAGACGCCAAGGCGCAAAGATATTAAGCTATATATTATTTTTTTCTTTGCGAGCTTTGCGGCTTTGCGTGTGAAATAAACAAGGTCAATTGCCTTTTTAGCTATACCATCACTTTTTTAAGCGTCTGACTGATTGAACGAAAATCCTTGAGATTGCCCATTGGCAGGAAGTAATCCACGTAGGGCAGGGCAGCGCTCATCCCCCGGCAGATCGGTTCGTAATCCCGCGTTCCCATGAGCGGATTTAACCATATAATTTTATAGGCTTTGCGCTTCAGTAAAGCCATTTGATTATCGAGCAAATCGATTTCTCCTCGGTCCCAGCCGTCACTAAAAATCATAACAATATCTTTGTCGGAAAGCTGCCTTGTGCCGAAGGTTTCATTAAACAGTTTAAGGCAATGGCCGATGCGTGTCCCGCCACCCCAGTCAGAAATAGCGCCTGGAATTTGCGTAACGGCAGACGAAAAATTACTCGTCTCGAATTGATGGGTTGCCCTGGAAAGATCTGTTGAAAAAAAGAAGATTTCGGTCTGTCGATCAATTCGTCTAAGCGCATGAATAAATTGCAGGATCATCAGGGTATAAATATCCATTGAGCCGCTGACATCGCAAAAAAAGATAACCCGCCGCTTTTTTAGTTTTTTCTTTCTAAAATCAAGCAGGATCAGTTCTCCGCCGAATTGCATGTTTTTTCTCAGTATTTTTCGCAGGCTGACTTCTTTTCCGCGCATGGTATATTGAAACCGGCGGCTGATCCGGTTGGCCAGCGGTTGAAGCAATCTGCTGATCGTTTCGTACATGTCTCTGCTATCGTCAAAACTGAGTTCCTGCATTTGATCTGTTTGCGCAAGGGCCTGCGGGCTGTAGCGCAGCGCCCATTGTTTGCTTGCTTCTGGTTCAGCATCCCCGCTGGTCTGAAGTTCGCTTATCTTTTCTTTAACGGCGCTGAGGATATCCTGTTTGGTCTCACTTTC
>JASFGH010000462.1:0-3642 GCA_050123865.1 Desulfobacterales bacterium
TGGAAAAAATTCTGGACGAGCAAAAGCCGATCGTCAATGGTAAAAACGATGTGGCCTATTCGCGCTCGGATCATGATTTCCATCTGCTCATCTATAACGCCTGCGGAAATGATTTGCTAAAAGAGATCTTAGAGGGACTGCGCTACAAGGCGCTGCCCCTGGCATTCAAACTTTCGCCGCATTACGCTGAATTTTTTGAATTTCACAAAGAGTTACTTCAGGCCTTCCGCAAGCACGATCCCAAAGCTGCTGAAAAAGCGATGAAGCGCCACAATCGCCGCATGCTGGAAATTATCCGGCAGACACCCTGGGGTGGCGCTGGCGAAGAGGAAATTCAATAATGGCAAAATTGGCTTTAAACGGTGCTGCGGCCGTCAGAACGAAACCCTATCCCGGCTGGCCCCGGGGCGGTGTTGAAGAAAAGCAGTGGCTGGATAAAGTATTGAATAGCAACCGCTGGTTTGCCGGGCTGCAGGGTGACGATCCCGAGGCGCTGGGAACCCTCTTTGGCAAACACTTTGCTGAGCTGCACGGTTCGCGTCATGCCCTGCCGGTGTCAAACGGCAGCGTGGCCATCGAGGTGGCGCTGCGGGCGCTGGGCATTCGGCCTGGCGATGAAGTCATCGTGCCGCCTTACACCTTTATTTCAACGGTCACATCGGTTTTGATGGTGGGTGCCGTGCCGGTGTTTGCCGACATTCATCCTCAGAGCTACTGCCTGGACCCGGACGATGTGCTGCGCCGTATCGGCCCCAACACCCGGGCCATTATGCCAGTTCACCTGGCGGGCCACATGGCCGACATGCCGCGCTTGAAAGAACTGGCCGAATCAAAAAAGCTGTCCTTGATCGAAGATTGTGCCCAGGCCATTGATGCTGATTTAAACGATAAAAAAGCCGGCACCTGGGGCGATCTGGGGACCTTCAGCTTCCAATCCAATAAAACGCTGACCTGCGGTGAGGGTGGGCTGATTTTGACCCATAATCCCCGCTTGGCCGAAAAAGTCGCGGCCCTGCGCGCTTTCGGGCGCTTTCGTGAAAAAGAGGCCGTGCGGTCTTCGGATTTAACCTGCCATCAGATATCCAGCAACTACCGTCTGTCTGAATTTCAGTCGGCGGTGCTGCTGGGCCAGCTGGAAAGATTTGCCGGCGATGATGCCCGGCGGCAGGCCAATGCCAAGCGTCTGACCGAAGGCATTCATCAGATTCCCGGGCTAAACCATATTCGGATCGCCGAACTGTCAATGAAACATGGGTATTATTATTATCTGCTTCAATATGAGCCGAATACCTATGCGAATCAGGATCCGGCAAGACTTTGCCAGGCGCTTAATGCCGAAGGCATTCCGGTTGTTCCCGGCGATCGCAAACCGCTGTATGCCCATCCGGTCTTTAAGGTGGAAAACTTAAGCCAATATGTTTGCGCCGAGGTTCTGGAACGCTATCGACAGGCGGTGGACCTCGACAATACCCGGTGTCCCGTCACCGAGGCAGCCTGCGACCGAACGCTGATTCTGCGCCACCAGGTTCTGCTGGGCGAACCCGGCGACATGGACGATATCATTGAGGCCTTTTGGAAAGTTTATAAAAACATCGATGAATTACGCTAAAGGAGAAAGAGATGCAAACAACCTTCTTAAAAAAAGCCAAACCGGTCCTGGAAGCTGACGTCAAAGCCCTGCGCCAGGGGGTGGAGGGGATTATCGACGCTGTTCGCAAAGATGGCGACGGGGCTCTGGCCCATTACGCCAAAACCTTCGATGATTTTGACGGTCCCGTGCGGGTGGGTGAGGCTGAATTCGAAGCGGCCAAAAAAGAGCTGCCGGCGGAGATTATCGAAGGACTTGATTTTGCAATTGAGCGCGTGACCGCTTTTGCCGAATCACAGCGGGCGCAGCTTACGGAGTTTGAACAGGAGATGATTCCCGGCGTCTGGATGGGCCACCGCCTGGTCCCGGTCGATTCCTGCGCAGCTTATGTTCCGGCCGGGCGTTATCCCTGCCTGACCTCAGCGGTTATGTCGCTGGTGCCGGCCAAGGTGGCCGGGGTGAAGCGCCTTGTAGCCTGCTCTTCGCCGGGAAAAGAAAAGCGGATCAATCCGGCCATCCTGTATACGATGGTGAAGATCGGCGCCGATGAAATTTATTGCCTGGGCGGTGCTCAGGCGATCGCAGCGATGGCATACGGGACCCAGACCATCGACCCGGTGGATTTAATCGTGGGGCCCGGCAACCAGTGGGTCATGGAAGCCAAGCGGCAGGTATTTGGAACCGTGGGCATTGATTTTTTAGCCGGCCCCAGCGAAGTTATGGTGATTGCCGATGAGACCGCGCGGGCGGATTACGTTGCGGCGGATCTCCTGGCGCAATGCGAACACGATCCCCAGGCGCGCGGGGCACTGGTTACGACTTCAGAAGAACTCGCAAACCAGGTGCTGGCAGAAATCGAGCGGCAATTAAAAGATCTGACCACCGAAGCGGTGGCGCGCAAGTCCTGGGAAGACAAAGGCGATCTGGTGGTCGTCGACAACCTGGAAGACGCCTGTGAATGGGCCAATGACTATGCTCCGGAACATCTGGAGGTTCACACCAAAGACCCCAGGGCGCTTCTGCCCCTGCTGACATCTTACGGCTCGCTTTTTCTGGGCGAAGCGGCGGCCGAAGTATTTGCCGACAAAGTAGCCGGCACCAACCACATTTTGCCCACCGGGCGGGGGGCGCGCTACACCGGCGGGTTGTGGATCGGGCACTTTTTAAAAGTCATAACCCACCAGTGGGTGGACGAGCGCGGCGTTGAAGTGCTGGCGCCTTACTCGGTGCGCCAGGGCGAGTTTGAGACCATGGACGCCCATCGGCGGGCCGCTTTGATCCGCTTGACCAATAAACTATAGTGCCCCATTGAGTTAAAACTCAATGGGGTGTTATTTGTTATCAGTTAATGGTTATTGGTTTTAGAAAAAGATGAGTTGCAGCAATTCTGATTTTTAATCCAAACATAAAATATCGACCTGTATACCTTTTTGACAAATAACAAATAACAAATAACGAATATTCGGAGGTTTAAAATGGAATATGAAGAGAAAACAGAGGTTAAGGAAGAAAAAATTTATAATCTTTTTCGTTGTGGCTACCTGGAGGTTCGAGAGTGGTTAAAAGAAACCGACATTGTTATCATTCCGCTGGGAAGCACCGAGCAGCACGGCAGGCATTGTCCGGTGTGCACCGACAGTATTGCCACCGAGCTGCCCTGTCAGATTGCCGCGGAAATGGCCAATGTGCCATATTATGAGCTCATCCCCTTCGGCTATTCTCCCCAGCACCTGCATCCGCCCGGAATTGCATCCGGCACCGTCACCCTGAGCGCCGCCACCTATCAAAACGTTCTCTATGAGGTGGGCCGCTCACTGCTTCACAATGGTTTTAATAAGCTCATCTATGCCACCGGGCATACATCCAACATGAAAGCGGTGGACCCGGCCCTGCGAGCGCTGCGTTATGAAACCGGGGCGTTTATCTGTTGCTATCGCAATGATGCTGAAGCCGTACCCGGGCTGATGGGCGATGCCGGAATCATCGAAAACCCACCGGAAGAGGCCCCCGGATGGCATGGCAGTGAAGTGGAGGCCTCCGAGTGCATGTATTTT
>JASFGH010000463.1:0-3626 GCA_050123865.1 Desulfobacterales bacterium
GCCGGGAAAATTTGCAGCGAAGCGTTGCTGGATCTATTAATCTTCTCGGATTTTAAGCGCATCACCATAGCCGATTGCGATCAAGAGGCAGGGGAAAACCTCGCGGCTTCCATTGATGATGGGCGCGTTGATTTCCGTCCGGTTGACATTCGCCAAAAAGAGGCCGCCGTTGAGGTAATGCGCGATTATGATATCGTCATGGACGGCACGACCATCCATCTTAACGATCAGTCCACGGCCTGTATCGCCGCTGCCTGTTGCCACGGTATCAATCTCAATGGCTTTGGTGTTGAGTATGCCTATGATGATCAATTCAAGTCAGCCGGCAAGGTACATGTTCCCGGTTTCGGCATGACGCCGGGTGTGACCGATATGATGGTGCGGCATGCCGCCGATCAACTTGACACAGTCGACATTGTGAGGGTCAGCCACGGGGCCTTCCGGCCGATTGCATTTTCACCATCGATTACCGAAACAACCACCTATGAATATGATCCGAATCTTTCCGAGCGCGTTGTTTTCGAAGATGGTCAATTCATACAGGTCCCACCGTTCGCGCGGGAGCGCATCATCGAACTACCTGAACCTTTTGGCAGCCACCCGCAATGGATCATCCCACATGCCGAGACCCGCACCGCCCATGCCTACCTCAAGGACAAAGGTATTCAACTTATCGAAGTTCGGGGCACCTGGCCGCCTAAAAACATGCAGCTGGTGCGTGCCCTGCATGACTGGGGCTTTTTGCGTAACGATCCGATCAAGGTCGGCAATGAAACTATCGGCATCATGGATGCCATCAGCCTTTATCTGCAGCGGGCGCCTGAGGGCCGCCAGACCGAATTATACGGTTACGCGCTGCACGTTCAGGTCATCGGCCAGCGGGCCGGCCGCCGCTATGAACATGTACTGACCAACACCCATCACCCGTCAGATGGTTCGGTCGATGACTGGAGCGGCCTGCGGGCCTACACCCGCAGCGTCGGCATCCCGCTGGCGATCGGCGCCCAGTTGATTGCGGCAGGGGCTGTACAAGATAGCGGCGTCGTCATGCCGGAATTTGCTTTCATGCCCCAACAGGTTATTGCCGAACTGGCACGCCGCAAAATTTTTATTCACGAGACAATTTGCGAATTATAAAAATAATTAAAAACCGATAAAGTGAGGCACATCCAGGAAATGGAATTTATTATGGGACAATATGAATTTAAACATGTTGGTAACCACAGCTGGCAAAAAATTTCCGAAAAAACCGTCATGGAAAATTTGGTCGATCATTTTGATCGGGTTACTCCGATTATTTCCAAAATGCTCAGGGGAGAGGAAATTAATACCTCGCAAGGGATTTATCGAAAAATACATGATTAAAATTGGCCAAGAGCGGAAAAGAAATATCTATTAATTATAAAGGCGTATACCCAAAGGGCGGATCTTAGGCAAACTCAGCTAGTTTAATAATCTGAGAGTATGGAGAATCTTAAAATAATTTGGAACAAAAGCCAGATGACCGCCACGCCTCATACAAGATGCGCGTCCGCCGGTGGATTTGATTTGAAAAAATATCAGAAAATTGCCTGGCCTAATAAAAATTTAACAATTTAATACTACACACAACTTTCCATTGAGCTAAAAATTCACATCGTTACAAAAAGACAATCTTTAATTAGGTAAAGTATGCCTCTTGTTTATTTTGACAGAAGACTGAAAGGATGGCTGATCGGCTCGCTCGTTGTGCTGTGCATTAATCTGATCGTTTTTATTTTTCGAAGCCATTTCAACAAATACTTGGTCCTGGGGGTTGTCTTTTTTACACCCGTGGCCTGGACCATGTTGTATGTTTTAGCCAGAAGATTCCTAAAAGAAGCGCGCAAAGAATAGATCTATCCTATTCTGATTTATTGCAATGAGATTATCAGATTCCTTCATTAAATCTTAAGTTGTTCCGCATCATTCTTGCGCCAATACATAGCGCCGGCTACCGCCTGCAGCAGTCGTGATATATCTGCCGGCTGGATATCACCTATATTACCGATGCGAAAGGTATCGGCCTCGGTAACTTTACCCGGATAAATAACAAAACCATTCTGTTTCAAGCGCCGGTAAAATCGATTGAACGCCCAATCTTTGTGGCTCGGACTGTGAAAGGCTGTAATAATCGGTGATTGATTTTCGGCCGGCAGCAGCGTTTTAAAACCCAGGGCCTGCATCCCCTGCACCAGAACCAGGTGGTTTTCACAAAATCGTTCATAGCGCTTGGCAATTCCACCTTCGATCTCGAGCTCCTGCAAAGCCCGGACGAAGGCTCGCACCGTGTGGGTCGGTGAGGTAAAGCGCCACTTGCCCGCATCCTTTTCCATGGTTTCCCATTGATCATAAAGATCCAGGCTCAAAGAACGCGCTTGCCCTTTGGTCTTGGCCAATTCAGTGCCGCGGGCGATGACAAATCCGAAACCCGGCACTCCCTGGATGCATTTGTTGGCGCTGCTGATCAGATAATCGGTACCGATCTCATGCACATCCAGCGGGATGCCGCCAAAGCTGCTCATGGCATCCACAATAAACACCTTGGCATATGCTTTAACGATCCGCCCGATGGACGCGATAGGATTGAGCATGCCGGTAGTGGTCTCACAATGGACCATGGAGACATGGGAAATCTTGGCGTCAGACGCAAGCGCCTGCTCGAGTTGCGCTGAATCTGGCACAGACGTATCCCCAGAATCATGGATCCGGCAATCGATGCCGATCCGCTCGGCAATTTGCGCAATCCGGCGGCCGTAGGCGCCATTGGCCAGTACCAGGAGTTTACCATCATTCGGAACGGTGGTGGTGATCACCGACTCGACACAAAATGTACCGCTGCCTTGCATGAGGACACAGGTGTATCCATCACTGGGGGTGGCCAGCTCTACCAGTTTGCGGCGCATATCCTGGATAATTTGTTTGTAATCATCATCCCAGGTGCACCAGTCCCTGAGCATCGCCTGTTTAACGGTCAGTGTTGTGCTCAGCGGCCCCGGGGTCAGCAGAATGTAGGGTTGTGTTGGCTCATCCATTTATCGGCCCTTTTCAACGTCTGTTAATGCAGAGTTTAAAATATCAAGCGCCTCATCCATCTCCTGCTGGGTAATCGTTAGCGGCGGTGAAAGCGGTATAAAGCTGCCCTGGGAGGTTTTAAAGCTTAAACCTCTGTGCAGACAGGCATACATCAGCCGGTCGGCTTCGGAGACGGCGCGCTCTTTGCTGCCACGGTCTTTGACCAGATCGATACCCAACACCAGGCCCACGCCGCGAACATCACCGATCAGCGGGTGATCGCTTTGCATCTGTGTAAGGCGTTGAAGCGCATAAGTGCCCAACTGCTCCGCCCGCTGCGTCAGGTTCTGGGTTACGATGACGTCGATGGTTGCCAGTCCGGCTGCGGCGGCAATCGGATTTTTTTCATGGGTATAATGCCCGATGCCTTTTTCGGGGGCGACATCCAGATCAGTGCGGGCAATCATTGCGGCAAAGGGAATCACACCCCCGCCGATGCCTTTTCCGATCGTTAAAATATCGGGGATGACGTCGAAGGTCTGACAGGCGAACATGCTGCCGGTGCGTCCCAGACATACGGCGGTTTCATCCAG
>JASFGH010000464.1:0-3625 GCA_050123865.1 Desulfobacterales bacterium
GAGGCTTCCATCTGCTGTGTTATTAAGGCCGAGGCATAGTTGACTATCGCCTCGCCCTTAAATGCCTTGCATATGAAAGCCTCCGGCTCGTGCAAAATTCAGGTTATAAAAAAAAGGCCTCACATTGTAAGGAGGCCTTTTTGTTTACCTAAAGCTGTTAATTTTCAATATTGACGCAGATTTTCAGGTTCATACGAAAGAGAATCAGAACCCATTTGCCGGTCAAAATGGATAGCAGTATTTTCATCCTCTTTTAATCGAATGCAGTCTGCAAATAGATTTAAGATTTCTGCATTGATGATCTCACATTCCATAGCTGCACTGAGCAAATTTAAGGCATATGAATGTCTTTGAGCTGTCATAAGTCCTTTTGCAAGCTCCGCACAACTATATAGCAAAAATGTACCCATGGGCGTGGCTTTTAATTCGTTTAATTTCGCTAAACCGGTCTCCTTCTCACCGCTACAGCAGTATGCGGCTGCCAAAATAAACTGAGCAGGTAGATAATCTGGCAACTCTAACAATAACCCCTTTAACAAAACTATTGAATTTACAAGGTCTCCTGAATGCAATTCAGCCACGGCATAATTATATCTTGCTTCTTTCAGATCGGGTGCATTCTCAACGGCTTTTTTCGCAGCCTCAAGAGCGTGTCGGAAATTACCCATCCGGTTGTATATCGTACCCATATTAATATAGGTTTCTGAAACTGATCTTGGTTTTAGATTTAGGGATAACAATTTTTCCCATAATTTTAAGGCTTCTTCATTTTTTTCCATATTAGTGGCCTGAATGGCCAGCTCACGAATGGCATTGATATCGTCTCCCATGTCTTCTAATTTCTTTTTTCCGATTTCAAAATAGACCTCATCTTTGCGATTAACATCTTCTTTATTGAGCCGTCCGTAATGATGAATGGGAATATGACATTGTTTAACCCTTATTCCGTTTCGCTTTATGACGGGATCAACCATTTCGTGAACCGCACCTTCAAACCAGATCTGATCTCTACCAGAAAACAATCTGACTTTAGAACTGGGTAACCATCCAAAAACAGCTTCCTCGTTTGGATACTGTCCGTCGTTAGGCGTCCAGCCAATCATGTTGGCGAGTTTGTTGTAATTACGGGTATTAAACGAATAGGCAACTGCTGTTTCGGGCTGTTCGCCGACAATTTTTATAAATTGATTGTAATCCTGCGGCGATATAACCTCGTCAGCATCCATTATGAAAATCCAGTGGCCGTTTGCCTTGCTGATAGAAAAATTTCGGGCCTCAGCAAAATCGTCATGCCACTCATAATCATAAACTTTTGCCCCAAAGACGCGCGCAATATCCTTGGTTTTGTCAGATGACCCGGTGTCAACGACGATCATCTCATCAACAATTGGCTTCACGCTGGCGAGGCATTGTGCGAGATACTTTTCTTCGTTTTTTACAATCATGCATAAAGATACAGCAAGATGGTCGGATATTTCTTGTATTTCAAGATCATCCAGTCTTTCCCTTATCTTTAAGGCCGCTGAAAGAATGCCATCCTCAACGCCAAATTTAACGATCGCGGCTTCGATTTCTGCCATGGCTTCATCATACTTGCCCAGTTGCACGAGACAATCGATGAGCAGGTATTTTATTTTTTGGTTATACGGATAGAGTGCTGACGCTTCGCGGGCTAGACTTTCGGCTCTGTGATATTCATTCAATTGGTTGATCAAAGAATGGTAATTCGTTGCAATATCAAAATCAAAAGGTGTAAGAATGAAGCCTTTCTCAAAAAGTTTCAATGCTGCTTCTTCTTTTTCCTCCGCTAATTTTAATGTTCCTAAATTTGTATAAGGCTCTCCGTAGCCGGGATCAGATGCTAAAGCTTCGCGAAAAAATTGTTCTGCAGATTTCCGATCTTGGTTTCTGAAGGCTAAGATTCCTTTAAGGTTTAAGGCGGATGCTGCGCTTGGATTCGCCGTGAGCACACGTTCGACTTGTGTGAGTGCAGCTTCAAAATTGCCCAATCCTTCTTCAGCGTACCCCAGCAATTCAGCCTTGCATATATGCTGAACATTATCGACTGAGGGCATTTCAGCTAAAGTATCTTTTGCTGCCTGGTATCTTTTGGCAGCCACTAAAATCTCTGCAAGTGAGAGATAAAGCTGATCGTCATCCGGTTGAATTCCGATCCCACCTAACAATATTTCTATAGATTGATTTAGGTCGCCTTTATCGTTAAAGGTCTTGGCATGTGTTAAAATGTGGGCAATTTGTGAATGATTATTGCGGTGGCTGTGACATTCGCTTCGATTTAATTTTGCTTTTAACTTTTTCCTGTCTTCAATGCATAATTTGGCGGTTAAGGATGCGCTATCTTTCGCTTTATGACGGCTGTAATGGTAGACATAGGTATCAGCAGCGATTAAATTCTGATATCCCGCCCAAGCCACCCGGTTACAAAAGTCTTCAACAGCGATTTCTTTTGAAACAAATTGATCATCCAGATATCCGATTTTTTCTAGCAATTTACCATGAAAAGCCAGACAAAAATCAGATAGTTTTCTAGTACGTACACGTCTATATTGGTTTTTTTGATAAAAAGCCTCCGCAGCAGATTCGAAAGCAACCCGCTCGCATTCATCCGAACAAATCAACTGCTGGATGCCTGAGGTTTCGTTGGACATAGGGCCTACAACGCCGGTATTAGGAATAAGGCTGAAGCAGGTTTTGAACGCTCTAAGCCAGCCTTTCGGTACGACAATATCATTGTGGACGAGAATAATCATTTCACCATGGGATTTTTTGATTGCCTGATTGACGGACTCGGCCCACACTGTCTGACGACCGCACTCAATGATCTGGCAATTGTCGTTATTCTTAACGAGTTCTTTCGCCCACTTGTGAATCCCTTTTGAAGCCCCACGGTTGACAAGGATTAATTCATGGGATTCGAAAGTGTGCGTTTGAATACTCTTAATACATTCCTTGACGCGATTATGAACCCCATCAAGATCCATTATAATGGAAGCCGCTATTTCCGGCTTTTTGATCGCATAGAAATGATGTTCTAAATCATTTGGTTCAACTTCATCTGCGGTTATTGAATCATTATTAGGAAGTTCAGACGCTAACAAATGATCTTCCGCTTTCTGTATATTCAGGGCGTGGATATTATTCTTTGCATCAGAATTGTCGGGTTCTAATTCCAGCACTTGGTTGTAAAATGCTCTCGCCTTTTCAAACCTTTTTAGGAAAACACATATGTGGCCCGTGATCAATAGGGTTTCAACATCCTGGGGGTGCATGTTCAATATGTCTTCATAGATTTCTAAGGCTTGTTCTACTTTTCCCATTTCAACAAACAAAAAGTCTGCCAAATTTTTTCGAAAAGTTATATTTTCGGGTTGCAGTTGAGCGGCAAGTTGATAGTGCTTGAGCGCGTTATCTTTATGACCTTCATTATAGTGCAAAACTCCCAGATCGTTATGCCCCAGAGCAAAATCCGGATAAAGTTCAACCAGTTTTTGAAAATGTTCAATCGCCTCATCTGTTGAGAACGTACTCAAATTGCGCTTTATATTTTGATAAATTTCTTCCGGCGATTGCGATTTTACTTTTCCCACTGCAGGCCGTTCGTCCA
>JASFGH010000465.1:0-3619 GCA_050123865.1 Desulfobacterales bacterium
TGTGAAAACAGAACCTGTAAACTACTTGATTTTATATATAATTAAAGTAAAAAATATTTAATTATAATTTTATTTATTTAATTCTTTATTTAAATTATTAAATTATACTTTATATCTTATCTTATCCTATAAAACTGCTTGTACCATTCAATAAAGCGCGCAATGCCAACTTCAATAGGCGTTGCCGGCTTAAATCCGACATCCTGCGTCAGATCATCCACATCGGCGTAGGTCGCTACAACATCACCAGGCTGTAGGTCCATAAACTGCTTGGTGGCCTGCTTGCCCAGTGCGGTTTCAATGACTTCGATGAATTTGATAAGCTCCACCGGATTATTGTTGCCGATGTTGTAAATCCTATAGGGCGCATATGATGTGCCCGGATCCGGCGCGTCCCCGCTCCAATCCGGATTGGCCGCCGGAAGCTGACCCATTACCCGAATCACCCCTTCGATAATGTCGTCGATATAGGTAAAATCACGCTGCATCTTCCCATGATTGAACACCCGAATCGGTTTATTTTCCAGTATGGCCCGGGTAAAGAGAAATAGCGCCATATCCGGTCGGCCCCAGGGGCCGTAAACCGTAAAAAACCGCAGGCCGGTGCAGGGTAGTTGATACAGATGGCTGTACGTGTGCGCCATCAGCTCATTGGCTTTTTTGGTGGCCGCATACAACGAGACCGGATGATCGACATTATGATGCACGGAAAAAGGCATAGCGGTGTTGGCACCGTAAACCGAGCTGGAAGATGCGAAAACCAGATGCTTTACAGCATGGTGCCGGCAACATTCAAGCAGATTGACAAATCCCACCAGGTTTGAATCCACGTAAGCATGCGGGTTCTCAAGTGAATAGCGAACCCCGGCCTGGGCGGCCAAATTCACCACCATATCAAACCCGCTGCGGGCAAAAAGGTCTTGCAGCTGCTTGCGCTCGGCCAGATCCGTTTGTACAAATGTAAAATTCGGTTCTTTTTGCAGTCGTTCAAGCCGGGCCTCTTTAAGCGTAACATCATAATATGGATTTAGATTGTCGAGGCCCACCACGCCGCAACCATCACCCAATAACCGTTCGGCCAGATGATAACCGATAAAGCCGGCCGCGCCGGTAACCAGCACGTCCTGGTACTTTAGTTCCATTTATAGCTCCATTCTCTAAATTTCAGATTTCATCAATCAGAAAAATTACGACTAAGGTGTCTATGTAGGTTTCAGGTGTCAGTGTTCAGGTGTCAGAACTACGAATCTGGTGAAAATCATCAGATGCCGTATGGCCTCTTTGTACTGAAACCCGGAACCTGACACCTGAACCGCCTTCGGCGGGACTTTTGAATGCTGACACCTGAAACCTGAAACGAACTGAAACCCGACACCAAAATTGCGCGCCCTATTTTGATTATTGACTGCGGTACCACTCAAAGGTCGATTCCAGTCCGGTCTCAAGGGGAACCTCGCAATCAAAATCCAGCAGGGCTTTGGCCCGCTCAATGCCGGCCAGCGATTCGCTGATGTCTCCCGGCCTCTTGTGCTCATACGTTGGATTCAGATTTCGGCCGGAGATGGCACAAATCGCCTGCCACAGATCGTTGATCCGAACCGTGCGCCCCGAGCCAATATTAAGCACCCGTCCGCTGGCATTTTGGGCGCTCGCGGCCAGCAGGTTGGCCTTGACCACATCCCGGACATAGATAAAATCCCTGCTCTGGTTACCATCGCCATAGATAACAGCTGCCTGATTCTGCAACGCTTTGTTCATAAAAATAGAAATCACGCCCGAATAAGGTGAGGAGGGGTCCTGCCGGGGGCCGTATACATTAAAATAACGCAACACTACCGTCGCGATGCCGTACAGATCATAAAATACCCGGGCATAATATTCAGCCGCCAATTTTTGAACCGCGTAAGGGCTCATAGGCTTCGGTGGCATGTCTTCGCGCTTTGGCAAGCGCGGGTCGTCTCCGTAAATTGCACAGGAGCTTGAAAATACAACCCTTTTGACCTTTTGCCGGCGTGCGGTCTCAAAAACCAACAAGGATCCCATTTCATTTACAGCAGCTGCCTTCACCGGATTTTCGATGGTCAATGGAACCGATACAACAGCGGCCAGATGAAAGATAACGTCACATTTTTCTGCAGCTGCAAGCAATGCTTTCGGATCCCGAATATCTTCCTGATAAAATGTATACTTCCCATCCAGATGTTTCAAATTGGCAAGGTTGCCTGATGACAGATTATCCAATACCGTCACCTGGCAGCCGGCTGCAGTCAGCGCTTCCACCAGGTGAGAGCCGATAAACCCGGCACCGCCGGTCACCAGCACTTTATTAAAGGTCATTTTCATACACATTTTACGGAGTCAGCCTAAGGCATTTAGAACCTATCTCAAAAATGCATCTAACGCCCAATAGCTTTGTTGTGAGCCTCCTTAAAATGCCCACATACTGCATGTATGCTGCGCTTATGCGTCGGCTCACGCCTTGCTCTTGGGCGTGATCTACTATTTTTGAGATAGGTTCTAGCTATTATTCAGGGCCATCTCGTGCGATTTGCCGGGTTCAATCATTGGGATTCCCATTATGCCCATTTACATGTTTATTCTACACCGGAAAACCAAGCCCGACAACAACCAAATTTATGGTAGCGATCGTATGAATCATGGCGGCCCGGACAAAAGCTTTGCAGGCTTGACTTTCAAAAGGATTGGTTCTAGAATTTAGCTGAATCGTGCATGCGATATCATAAAAATTATATATATCGAATGACAGCAGGTTAAGCAAGTCAGCGCACTAAACCAAAACAGGCATCAGTTAAAATGTCCCGGGAATCTACAATACAGCTCAAATTATTCGCCAACCTGCAGGCATTTACGCCGCCCGCCGCCGACCAATATACCATCGAAGCCGGCATTACCGTGGGCGATTTGCTGGCACAGCTGGGCATACCGGAAGATAAAATTAAAATTATCTTCATCGATGGTGTCAGTTCAGAACTGACGACCATTTTGCGCGGCGGCGAACGGGTCGGCATTTTTCCACCCATTGGAGGAGGATAAGCGTTGAAGGCAGATGCCATTGAGAGAATAATCAAGCGCGCCCAACCGAAAGAATTTCCAGACAAGACCTCTTACAACAGTATTTCCATCAGTCATACCGATCAGTTATCAAAATCAATGGGTGTCAGCAGCCGTCAAATCGAAATTATGGCTCTTGAAAACGGCGTCGTGCCCGAGCGCTATGCGCGCAATATGAGAACCTTTAGCCCGCAGGACCAGATTGCCCTTTTAAACGCCCGGGTCAGCATCGTCGGACTCGGTGGACTCGGTGGAGCCGTGGTGGAGATCCTGGCGCGTATTGGCATTGGCAGGCTGAACGTCATTGATGGGGATAGGTTCGAAGAGAGCAATTTGAACCGTCAATTTCTGAGCACGCCCGCACGAATGTCCAAATCGAAGGCCGAAGCAGCTGCTCAGCGGATCAAAACCCTCAATTCGGCAGTAGCGGTAAGAGCGCACCCCCGGTTTTTAGACGCTGAAAATGGCGCCACGCTGTTGCGGCATTCGGACGTCTGTGTGGACTGCCTGGATAATTTAAAAACCCGCTTTATTTTAGAGCGGCTAT
>JASFGH010000466.1:0-3618 GCA_050123865.1 Desulfobacterales bacterium
CGGATTTTAAAGACATGCAGGCACCGATTGACAAAAAAGGCGCCTATTTCTTTTTAAATCAGAATTCCAGAGAGCCCGTGACAGAACCCGATGAGATGGTGCCCCTGTGGAAAATTTTGCACCTGGTGGGAGCAGACTGGACCTATGGGTCCAAAGGCTGGGGCGGCGAAAACTATTGCATGTTTTTGGCTGACAATGACGCCTGGGAACACATTGTGCGAACCACCGCCAAACAGGCCGATGACCTGGGCTGTCAGATTTTTTTAAATACCGAGTGAGGGCATGTGACCTTCTCAGTCCTGGCAGGACTGAAAAAATTCAACATCGACCACAAATTCGAGGTTAAAAACATCTATGAATATTATGCGCAATGGATCCGTGAAGGTAAACTGAACGTCAATTCAGATTGGAACAAGGATCTAAAAATCAAGTTTACGGTTCAGGATCCCTGCCAGATCGTACGCAAAAGCTACGGCGATCCCATTGCCGAAGATCTACGCTTTGTGGTCAAAACCGTTGTCGGGGAAGAAAATTTCATCGATATGACCCCCAACCGCTCCAATAATTACTGCTGCGGTGGCGGCGGCGGATTCCTGCAATCCGGCTTCAAAAAACAGCGGCTGGAATTTGGGCGCTTAAAGGACGTTCAAATTCAGAACACCAAAGCGGATTATTGCATCGCAGGCTGTCACAATTGCCATGCCCAGATTCATGAGCTTAGCGAGCACTACGGCAGTGGCTACGGTGTCATCCACCTGTGGACCCTGATCTGTTTGGCCTTAGGCATCCTCGGTGAAAATGAACGCGAATATCTGCAGGATGATCTAAAAGATGTGGCCGTTTATGGCGCTTAGTAAAACAGATTATTTCTCCACCTTGACAATGACCAAGGTAACATCATCTGGTTTATTCCCATTACATGCGAAGGAATCCAAATCATCGAATACACTGCTTACGATTTGTTCAGCGCCATCCTGATGGTGCGTACGAATTGTCTCTTTAAATCGATCTTTACCAAATAAGCGGCCATCTGGACTTGTCGTCTCCCAGATACCATCTGTTCCAATTATGACAATTTGACCCGGTTGAATTTCACGTGTCATGGACTGATAGCGCGTATTTTCAAAAACTCCCAGTGGTAATCCCTCTCCGGCAAGCTCAACAAAGGTATTCTTTATAGGATCATAGAGCATCGCAGGATCATGTCCGGCTCGAATCCATTGTAAACATTTATCAGCTACAACGATTTCACACAAAAATAAAGTCATAAACCGCCCGGAATCTTCAACATCTCTTGACAGCTGTCGATTAACATCTGATGCAATTTGATTTAACTCACCCGATCTCGAAATACGTTGTTTCAGAAAAGCCCGGGCTGTCGTCATTAAAAGCGCCGATGAAATACCATGATCGGAAACATCGCCAACGACCACACAAATTGCACCTTCCTTTCCATTGCCAATATTCAGAAAATCATAATAGTCTCCGCCGGTTTCATCACAATAAATACTGCGTCCGGCAATATCCAGACCGTCTATTTCCGGATTTTCCGATGGAAGCAAATTTTGTTGTACTTCTTTTGCTACAAAAAGAGATTGACGCAACTGTTCTCGCTCTTTTAGTCCTGCGGACATTTCATTGATGACGTCTCCTGCATATCCGATTTCATCATTTGAACGGATAATGACTTTGGAGCCAAATATGCCTTTACGGATATCCTTCAAAGTCCTAATGATTTCCCTTAGGGGCACGGCAAAGTTCGTATGAACGAACAAGGTCAAACCAAAGCCGACAAGAATAAAGAAAATGGAGTTGGTGAGAAGAGTGATCCGTATCTGGGGCAATATGACACCGATATCCTGATGATTTGGCGTGCTTAAATAGTACAATTGGATAAAGGATAAAAACGGGATGATGTTACAGGCGAACAGGAGCGCTAATTGCTTCACAGCGATCTGACTCCGTATCGTTTTGGGTGTATCGTAAAGTCCTCCATCTGGAAAAATGTAACGTGCCATGTGCCCTTGGGAAATATGTTCCAACAGAAAAAAGGCCATCACCGCTGTTATCAATCCGGTATTCAAACTGACAAAGAAAACGCGTAGCACCACCGGCCTTGGTTCACCAAGGTCTTTAAATAGATAAGCAAAGAAAAACGCCGCCAAAATCCAAATGCTCAGATTCAAAGTCATCATATAGAAGGGTTCGTTCAGTAATCGGCGGCGGGCAGTTTGGATAATTTTATGAGCGGTAGGGCGTTTATGGAAGATATCATTTAAGGTCTTTCGAATAGGTCTTTCATAAATAACCGCAAATAACGGCAGAACCAATCCGAATAATAGGCCCCTAAATATATCACCCATAGGAGAAACCAATTGCCTCGATTCAGCAGATGGTAGGGGTCCGCCGTGGAATATTAAATTTTCCATTAAAATATAAGCGATACCATTGGCCAAATAGATTCCTATTAACATCCAGTTTTTAAGCCGAATTAAATCAAATCGTGTTAACGTCTCATCAGGGTTATCCGATAAGAAGAGACGTTTTTTCAGGTAGGTATGGTTCAACCTTTTCATTGGGTGTGCTTAATTCACTTTGGGTGAGACAGTATTACGTAACACCTGAAATTACTTTTAGTCCCCATCAGGAACTCGATCTCCTTCTGGAATTGTCTCACCGGGTGCCCATGTATCGAATGTGTCTGGTGTAACGATATCTCCTTTGTGAACCGGGTCGTAGACCCACACGATCCGGGTGTGGCATTGCCAGACCCTTTTGCCCAGCTTACGCTGCCGTTTCTGCAGAGCCTTTTCGGCAGTCTCTCTGGTCTTGTGGACAGAAATGACTTCTTTTTCGCGCTTTGCTGGATCGAATTCGTCATAAATTAATGCATACATATCATCACCTCCTATATTTCCGGATAATCTGATTTAATTCTACTACAATTTTTTTTAATTGCCTCTTTGGGGATTGGTATTTTTATTTCCTCAACGCCGTGTTTCGCTAATTCGGAATGATACTGGCTTCTACATTTGGGTGGTTGCAACAGCTATACCAAGGAAGCAATAGGTTTCTGCACCGACTTTGGGCCCGTGTATAAAAGGGTCCATTTTGGATTTTCAAATATGATAATGTGTCTAACTTTGGAAAATCGCTCCCATTTCTCCTATACATGCCATCATCGAAATATACCATTTGACATGCCGGCTATTGGCTTGAGGCGTTTTGATTAAATCCTGTGAATGATGGATTTCGAAAATATTCAAATAATATTTCGCAATTTTTCTAAGATTGATGAATGAGGCAAATTGGTTTTTATTCTTCAATTGAATTAAGTATCTGATTCGACATTACTTATTTAATTCAAACCCGATGGCATATTTCATGCAGATTGAAGAAAACCAAAATCTGCACCGCTGAAAATTCTGTTTTTATCGAATACCCTTAAGTTGCTAAAGGAGCGTAAACAATGAAAATTGCTGTTAGCTCCACCGGAAATACTATGGATTCCCAGCTCGATCCACGATTTGGCCGTTGTGCATATTATTTAGTGGTTGATTCTGATGATATGCGGTTTGAAGTTTACCCAAACGAAAGTGCTGCAATGGGAGGTGGTGC
>JASFGH010000467.1:0-3614 GCA_050123865.1 Desulfobacterales bacterium
AATATCGATATGATATTTTTAATCAACACTATTCACAATCTGTTCAAACAAATCTTGAAGGGATGAAAACACCTTCTCAGCTGAAAGGTCTGCGGCCGTTTTTTTGGCTACAATGTTGATATCCCAGTTTTGAGTTAACTGCCGCCTGTTTAATCGGAAATATTCGCGTATCAACCGTTTAATCCTGTTCCGGCGTGCAGCTTTTGCGACCTTTCGCGTAGCCGTAATGCCCAGTCTGGAGTGATCAAGTCGGCCCGGTTTGAAAAAAGCAATAAAGCAATCGTTTTGTACCTTGCGCCCGGATCGGGTGAGTTCTAAAAAGTCCGATCGCTTCAGGATTCGATCTTCCTTTTTAAAGGAAAAGCGCATCGTGATCCATCACCCGATTCAATAGCCGGATCGATTTAACCGGCAAGTCGTTTTCTGCCTTTTGCCCGGCGTCGATTAATTATCCTGCGACCCGCTTTAGACGACATCCGTTTGCGAAATCCATGATTTCTGGCGCGTCTGATCCTGCTGGGTTGAAAAGTGCGCTTCATTTTTTATAACTTCCTTATTTTATTATATATTTAATATCATCCGGCAGGCACCGTCTGCCAATTTATGTGGCCCGAGCGTGCGGAACCAGAAATTTATGATATAAATCACAAGCTTGAAGCCGTGTCAAGATCAAATTCGGAATGTATTTATTCTTGATGAATTTCAAAAATATCGAATTCTTCCAGGTGATAGGTGGTGTTGGGGTAAATGACGATTTGCTTGCCGATGGTTTTTTCAAGGGCAGCGATCAGGGGGTTTTCTTCGTCGTGCAATAATTCGGCGATCTGGGGGTTCACTCTTAATGTCAGCCGGACGCCGTTCATATCCTGGGATTCCCGCAAAATCTCGCGATAAATCGTGTAACAAATGGTCTGCTTGGATACAATATAACCCTCCCCATCACAGTAATAGCAGGGCTCACACAGAATCCGTGTAAGCGGCTCACGCGTTCGTTTGCGGGTCATCTGAATGAGCCCCATGTCAGACATCGGCAGCACGTGGGTTTTGCTCTTGTCCTTCAACAGTGCTTCCTTGAGGGCGGTGTAGACCTTCTCGCGGTTGGACTTTTTGTCCATGTCAATAAAATCGATGATAATAATACCGCCAATGTCCCGCAGTCGGACCTGATAGGCGATCTCTTTGACGGCCTCCAGGTTAGTTTTTAAAATCGTTTCTTCCAGATTGTGTTTGCCGACATAACGGCCGGTGTTGACATCTACCGCCACCAGCGCCTCGGTGTGCTCGATGGTAATATAACCGCCGGATTTCAACCATACTTTGCGCTTTAAGGCTCGTGAAATGTCGCCCTCCAGGTTATAGGCATCAAAGACCGGCTCGGCGCCTTCATAGAGCACAACATGATCCTTTAAGGTGGGCATGTAGGTGTCCAGAAAGGATAAAACCGAATCATAGGTCGCTTTGTCGTCGATCACCAGTTTTTCGACCTCATGGATCAGCAAATCCCGCACTGCGCGCAGACTCACGGATATTTCATGATGCAGGATGGACGTTGCGGGGGCTTTCTCGTGCTTTTTCTGGATGTTGGTCCATAGATTATTCAAAAAGGCCATCTCGGAGGCCAGTTTTTCTTCCGCCTCGCCCTCCGCAGCGGTACGCACAATATAGCCATGGCTATTGGAGCGTAAAGTCACAACCGCCTGCCGTAACCGCTCGCGTTCGGTTTCATCTTCGATTCTGCGCGAAATTCCGATGTGATCGGATGAGGGCATCAGCACCAAAAAGCGGCCGGGCAGAGAGATGTAAGACGAAATTCGCGCGCCTTTAGTGCCGATTGGTGATTTGGTAACCTGGGCCATTATCTCCTGGCCCTCTGAAATCAACTCTTCGATCTGCTGGCTGCGCCGGTTTTCAAATGCTTCCGGCTCCGGATCAATTTCAGTTTCATCCTCCAGTTCCTCGGATTCTATCTGAAAAAGACGCTCGTACTCTCTTAAATCTGCGGTATAAACATCATCCACGTAAATAAAGGCGGCCTGACTAAGGCCGATGTCCACAAAGGCGGCCTGCATCCCGGGCAATACGCGCAGAACCTTGCCCTTATAGATATTTCCGGCAACATCCGAATCATCCCCGCGATCGACATACAATTCAACGATGGTTCCGTCTTCCAAAAGGGCGACACGGGTTTCATGATCCAGCACATTGATGATCAGCTGTTTAAACATACGCTTTCAGCAGCCTACTTAAAATTAGATTTATGATACTCTCCCCAATAGATTGCAATATGTCTGCTCGCTCTATGCCTCTCTGAGTTTGGTAATGATTGCCTGTTTGATCTGCGTTTCGCTTAACTTGAATATGTGGCGCAGGACCTCAAACGGGCGGACGTTTTTCCCCGGCTCGGTTAAAAGGGTCAGTTCCAGATGACCGGAATTGCGCAATTCGCTGTTTACTACAATATCCTTTAACTCTATTTTTTTCAACTTTCCTTTTCGACCTCTGAGGGTAATGGTAAAAGCCGGCTGTGCGTTAAAAACCTTCAGCAGTTCTTCATCGAACTGACCTTCGGCCAGATCCACTCTGTAACGGATGCGCCGGTGCTGGTCGCGTGGTGATTTCCCGGGGGCTAAGCGGCAATCGGTGATCGAAAGGCCGGCCGGCAGGTGGGCGTTTAGGAGGTCCTTGACCTGTCGGGGTCGGAGGTCGTCCGGTACGAATAGGGTAAAACGTTCCTGCTGGCTTTCGATTCCCACCGGCAGCGGATCATCAAAAGAGATTTTGGGCTTGGGATGAAATCCCTCCGAGAAACGAACGGCAATACCGGCTCGCTTTAAAGCGCGCTGAAAAATGTTGACCATTTCAAGATGCCCGAAATAGCGGGCCTGATCCCGTTTGGTATAAAAAACTGTGAGTTTTTGAAATGCCGCCGCTTTCTGGTCAGCGCCTGGCGGCACCCCGGAAGCAGCATTTTTAAACCGGTCGTGCGTTAGCGGCGCGATTTGTTCAAAATCGCACACACCGCACTGGTTACAGTCATCCACCCGGCAGTCGGCTGTATAAGCGCCTTTGCGTGCGTTCTCCCATTCAGCAGCCAAAAATTCTCTGGTCACCCGGGTGTCAATGTGATCCCATGGCAAGGACTCACAGACATCTCTCTCACGAATGGTGAAAAAATACGGATCTATGCCCTGCTCTTTAAAAACCGCCTGCCACAGGTCATATCTAAACAGATCGCTCCAGCCGTCAAAACGGCAGCCTTTTTGATAAGCAGCCACCAGCAAACGACTCATTCTTCGATCGCCGCGGGCCCACACCCCTTCCAGCCAGCTGACTTTCGGATCCTGCCATTTAAAATGGATCCAGGGCACTTTTAGATGCCCCTGCAGCCACCGGATGCGCTCTTGAGATTCGGCCAGTGGCAGCTGGGCGGCCCACTGAAATGGCGTATGGGGTTTGGGAATAAAGGTGGCCACACTGACATTAATTTTGCCCCGGCGCCCGGCGGTCTTTTTGATTTGTCGCAGGGATTTGACCAGATCCACCAGGGCCTTCAAATCCGCTTCGGTTTCGGTGGGAAGCCCGATCATAAAATACAACTTGATGACCTGCCAGCC
>JASFGH010000468.1:0-3608 GCA_050123865.1 Desulfobacterales bacterium
TTTGATATGGGCTTTAAGCTGTTGATTTTCCTGTCTGAGGCTTTCGCGTTCTTCGGCCTTTTTCAGGGTTAGATAAACTTCATCGGTTTTAAAAGGTTTCGAAATATAATCATAGGCACCCAACTTCATCGCTGCTATGGCTGTGTCGATGGTACCGTAAGCCGACATCATAATCACAGTGGTGGATCTGATTTTGTCGCGTGCGGCTTTTAAAAAATCCATTCCACTCATATTGGGCATCTTTATATCGCAGAGGATAAAGTCATATGCGTTGCGGTCGGTCATTTTAAGCCCCTCATGACCGTTGGAAGCAGTCTCGATTGTATATCCCGCTTTGGTGAGCACCTTTGAAAGCATGTGCCGCATGTTTTCTTCGTCGTCGATGATGAGGAGTCGTCTCTCCGGCATTTTAGATGTCATTTGTTTTGTTTCCTTGTAAACGGGCGAAAGCCAGTTATCATACATCACATGTCATTTGTGCATTACACATCTGGCGATGCCTTATGGTTTCAATGGCTGCTCATCTTTGCCAGTTGCAAGCGGCGAAAGGGTTTCGGTTGAATATTGACTCCCGTCGATGCTGGCATCGTCTTCAATTACAGGCAATATAATCATCAAGCTGGTCCCATCCCCTTTTTCACTGTGAACGGTCATTTCACCACCAAAGCCTTGCACAATCATAAAACTAACCGAAAGACCCAGGCCGGTTCCTTTACCTGGGTCTTTGGTGGTGTAAAACGGGTCAAAAATATTGCCAATATCATTTTCGGATATTCCAGGGCCATTATCACTGAAGGTAATTCTTAAAAGTTGCCTGGGGATCTCAGCTTGTTCTTGTTTTTCAGAGATCAGATCGCTTTTGATCACTAGCTTACCGTTAACCGTGTTGTCGGTTGAAGAGATGGCATCGGCTGCATTGATGATCAAGTTTAAAAAAACCTGTCGCAGCTGAGTTGCATCGGCCAATACCGTGTCATTTTGGGCCTCCAGGATGCATTTGAGTTCCATATTGGACATCAACGGTTGTACGTTGAGAACCTGGGCAATATCGTCAATTAAATCATGGACCGCTACGACCTTTAAGCCGGTCTTCGACGGGCGTGAAATTTCTAAAAGCTGTCGGATAATGGTGTTGATCCGCTCGATTTCGTCTTCTGTTCGCTGAATAAATTCCTCTTTTTCGCTGTCCGTCGTGTCTTTTTGTTTGAGCAGTTCGAGATATCCCATGACAATGCCGATCGGGTTGCCGATTTCGTGGGCTATGCCGGCCGACAACCGCCCCACTGAGGCTAATTTTTCGGCACGAATGATTTCTTCCTGGGCCTTTTTCAATTCCAGGTTGGCGACCTCAAGAGAATTGACGGTCGACCGCAACTTTTCTTTGTCGGCGGATATACGTCGCAGCATGCTGTTTAAGGAAGCCGATAACTTGTGCAACTCATTATCTTCTTTGCGCACGGAAAAGAGCATATCATCATCTTCATGATAGTCTTCGGCCCGGCGCGCCAGTCTGGCCAACGGCAAAAAATAGACCTTGGAGAGCCGATAAATGCCGATAAAGGTCAGTATGACAGTATTCAAAAACAGGTATACAAACAGCATTTTCTGAGATCGCCGCAGGGTTGCGTAGATTCCCTCGAGCGGTAAAACAATGCTGACGCCGGCAACAATCCGACCGTTTTGTTGCAACGGCGATGAAATAATCAGATCGCGGTGATGCTTCCAGAATACGGCCCAGGTGGTTCCGGAAAAATAGGTAGCACGCTTCTGGGATTGCATAACGCTGCGGCAGTGCTTTAGCAGTTCGTTTTGCAGGGCTGTTGATATTTTGCCGTAAGCCACCCGCTCCTTCTTCTTACCAACAACCATGACACCGGAGACACCGGCTTCAGCTAACAAACCAAATACCTGCACCCGTGAATTCTGGGGGGCTGATATCGCTCCTAAATCCAGAATATCCAGCAGATCGGCCTTAAGCGTGGATACCAGAAAATAGCCCCTGGAAATCTCCTTACGAATGATGTCCCGCTTGGCGGTCATCATCGCAACAATATTGATCAACAGCATGGCCACAAAAAAGAGGATGGCAAGATTGAGCGCGATTTTTGTTTTCAGGCCGCGAATAAACACAGGTGTCCTTATCTATCTGTTCTAAAACCGATTATTCATGATCGGTGGATGTTCAAATCTGCCGAAGAAGGAATCAGACGGGCAGGCTTGAAATCTGGCGTAGGTCTCCGAATTTGTTGTAATTATTCCTATAAAAAGTTTATCACAGTCTAATTTTGAATGCAAATAGAGTTAATAATTTGAAATAATATCAATATGCTATGAGAGTCGCGCGCCGGATCGGCATTAAATTAGAAGTGGATGAAGTAGGGATTGCTTAAGAAGTGCGATGCCGTTTTTTCCCAGCAGTCTAACCGCTGCACCTAAATTTCCAACCCGAAGCCCCAAAACCGTATAATCTTCCATGTAAAAGGTGGGAAGCAAGCTATCCGGCAGACAAATCGGGGTGTTTGATTCATTAGACACAATTGGCATGCGCGGCATGACACAATCCTTTCATAAATCCGGTAATGGGTTGATAAGACATAAGGGATTAATGGTACAATTTGGGTGCGGTCAATACAATCTCGCGTTCGAAGAAAAGCCGCTTAATATGGATGAGTCTATTAATGTCCTGTTCGAACAAATCCGGATTTTTACCGTAGGTATTGGTGCGCGAGCGAAAAATTATATCGATAAAGCAATCAAGAAATAGGCTTGCATCTTTTCTTGACAAATCTGCAAACTTCCATTCCTCCAATAATGCATCCCTTAAAAAATCTGTTCCGCTTTGCAGCGCCAATCCGAAATCTTCCTTCAATGACTCTGGAGGCAAGGGATCTTTGCGTGGGGCATTTATAAATAGGAGAAGACATGCCCATGAGAGCAAAAAGAAATCCTGCATGAATGCTTTAGGCAAAGATGGCGCTCTTTGATAAAAATCCAAATCTATTCCATTTATCTGACCGCGGCAATTCATCATGATGTTCCCTGTTTTGACGTCATTAATAGAATAACCCAAACGATGAACTTTTTCGACCCACAAAAAAATGCTCACCATGACATCAATGGTTTCATTAAGTGTCAACGGTCTTGTAAAACGGTGGTTTTTTCGCTTTGACCGCTGAGCGATAGGCTTTAAAAACTTCTGTCTGAGTTTTTGAAGCGTGTTTTCTTCACCAAAAATTGCGGGGCGGCTAGTGGGTTCCGTTCCCCCGATCCCCAGAAGCTCATCAAGGGTATCTCCCTCGGCAACGAGCGCATTAGCCCAATTGGCAAAAATCTCTCTTATAATAATAGCTGCGGCAGTTTCGTATTCCTTTAGCTTTTTTTAAAAAAGGTTAAATCCGTCATTTAAAAAACGGACCAGTTTCTCTGAATTTGAATTTTTATTTAAAGCACTAAATTCAAAACCATCTGTTTCCGATGTGGGTTTTGCGCTCACCACAGTATCCGGCTCGTAGCGTTTGGCAAGCGATAACTCAAGATACTTTTGCCAGGAAGAACGCTCACCATCAAAAACGACGGAGTTATCAGAATATTTTTGAGAGCTTTGAAAT